>DATDUI010000095.1:0-24731 GCA_035290465.1 Candidatus Nanoarchaeia archaeon
ATATTCCAATTCTAAATTTGAAGTAAATGTTGTATTATTGTAACATTGTGTTCCAACCCAATTAATTGAATTATTCACTGAAGCATAAATTTCACCTTCAGGACTTGCTAAAGACCAGTTATACATTACATTATCACTTCCGTCAGCTAGTTGAAGAGTACCTGAGACATTACCAAAATAACCTTGCCATGATTGAGTAGTGGAAAAACCTACAATGTTTATCTCTGTAACATTTCCTGCAATAGCAGCAACACCCTGAGCAACATCAAGAGGAGCAGTTGAATTGGAAATGCTTGTAATAGTTCCTCCAGATGGAATTACAGCAAGAACAAACCCAAAATTTATTACAGATATCAAAAGAACAATTAAAAAAATATTTATTTTATCAAATTTAAATTCCATAATATCACCTAAAAAATCAAAAGAAAAATAATTAATAAACATTCTCATTTTTCCTTCTCCAATTCTAATAACTTCAAAACAGCAATTTGAATAAACTGCTTATCAGTAGGATATTTAATTTTATTTATCTTTTTTCCTTCTCTAAATTTTTTTACCTCTTTTAAAAGATAATCATCAATTCTAACTTTTTTATCCATTTTTCATGAACCCAATATGTACCCATAATGTACCCAAGATATTTAAACTTAACGATTCCCTCAAAAAATATATTAAAGAATTAAATTAAAAATACAGAATAATCTTTTCCGTCAATATTAATCTGCCTGTTTGTCCTGCTTGAAGGAATATTCAATTTATTGAAAATAGAATCAACAACCAAAATTTTTCCTTCGGTAAAATTAACCATTTTTCTGCTATTTAAAGCAATTTTTTTCAAAGAACTAAGTTTACCTTCAATCAAAGAACCATTTAATACAATTGAAACTTTATGTCCTTTCAAATTTGAAAAACGCATCAAATCTCTTCCGAAATGAAACATACTCATTTCCGGATTATCAACTGGAGGAGAACAAAATAAAATATAACCCAAATTATCATTCATTTTTTTAAAATTAAAAGAATACTTTTTAGATAACTCAGAGATTTCATTAAAATAAGCATCGAATTTTATAAAGATAACAAATGTTTTTTTTAATGAATTATTTGAAATTTCTTTTTTTTCAGAAATAATACTGCTTGATTTTTTAATTCTAATAGAATTAGATTCAATAAAATCTCCTTCTTTACTTTTAACAAAAAAAGACTTAACAAAATTAAAATTTTTAAAAACAAAATAAAAAGAGATTAAAATAAACAAAAAGATAAAAGTAATTATATAACTTTTTATAGTAAAAGTAGAATCAAATAAAATCGCAGCACCAGTCAGATAAGCATTGCTAAAATTATTTTCACCATAACTAACATTATAATAACCATAAAGGTCAAGTTTTGGAATGAATGTTTCGCCAATGTCAAGATTATCAACATTAATTGGAACAATTAAAAATGAAGAACCATTTTGAACTTTCAAGCTCACAATACCATTATAAGGAACATTCCCAATATTTTGAATTTTAATTTTGTTATCAATGACCAAAACTAAAACCTCGCTATTTTCATTGATATAAATCGGTTTTGAAGAAAAGATTTTTCCATAATAAGAATTGATTTTCCAACCTCCCTTAAAAGAATCGCTTTTAAAAAAATAAGATAAATTTTCAGAACTTTTAACCTCTTTTTCGAAAACAATATTATTATTTATATCAAAGATTTTAACAACCAAAGTTTCATTTTCAATAAGATTCCCAACTTGATTAATCAAATTCACTTGAAAGGTTAAATTTTTTGGCAAAACAATTAATTCTTCAGAGATTATTTGAATACTAGTAGGACTGGATAGAACTTCAATCTTTTCACTTTTCCTTCCGGAATTAATAACCTTACCAAGAATGTTTTTTTCTTCTACGCTAAGACTAAAATTATATTTTGAAGGATTTGCTTTTTCAGGGATTAAAAATTCAGAATAAAAAGAACCATTCGTAACTTCAACAGTTTTTTCAATAATTCCGGGAATAGAAATTAAAATTCCCCCGTTAAACATCTGCTTATTTTCTTTTATAACACTTCCATTAATCCTTATTAAATCTAAAGGAGAAAAAAACTTATCATTTAAGTTATATTTAATTAAAACCTCGTTGCTAATTTTAAACTTACTGCTTATTTCTTTTTCCTCACCAAATTTAACATTGCAAACACATTCACCATTAATAGGAGCCGGAAATTCAAAGAAAAAATATCTTTTTTCATTCGAGCCGATTTCATAATAATTCTTGTTGACAATAAAAGTTTGATTATTGCATCCCAAAGATACCTCGACATAATCCGCCAAAGCAAAATTATTTTCAATAGTAAAATTAACTCTCATTTTATCACCAACATTATAAAGATTATCAAAATTATTTTGAAAAATTATAACAGCACTGCCAAAAGGTACAAAAGATAAAATTAGGACTAATATAGATAATAAAAATAATTGCCTCTTCATTATAAATTAAAATAAAGAATGTTTAAAAGATTTTAGATATTATCTCAAAAATTTTTTATCCGATGATTTAGGTCGATATTTCTTAAAACAATCATAAAGACATCAAAAACACCTCTAACTCATAATTATAAACAATCTTTTTCAAATAAAAATCCTTCTGAAATATTCAATAATATAATTTTGATTTATTTTTGCATTTAGACAAGACAAATTTATTTGAAGTGTAGCAGGGCTACATGAAAATGAATTTAACGAAGGATAAATCAAAAAGAAACAAAATTATCTCAATCCTTCAAGGATACTTTTTAATTGATCAATATCTTTACTCATAGAAGATTTCTTTTCTAAATCTTTTAATGCATCAACATACCTTTGAACTTTATGAACCAAATGGTCCAAGTCATCTTTTGACGCTAAACCATTAATCTTATCTTTTGCAAACTGGGCATCTTTAGTATTTTGCTCAACACCAGCCTTCATCTCTTGAAGTTCAGAATCAAAAGAATCAATCATTTGATACTTCTTTCTTACTTCAGCATAAATAGTCTCTATTTTATCAGTATTAATATTAATTTTAGATTCAATTTTTTTAATTTCGATTAACTCTTGCTTAACCTCTTCACTTAATTTAACAATCTCTTCAACACCCCTGAAGAATTTAATTTTTTGCTTAGCATCTTTTAATTCTTCCATAACACGATCCATAATTGTTTCATTTCCTTCTAAATTAGCCTTTAATGCCTCAATTCTTGCTTCCTGTTTCTGGACTTCAGTCATAATCTTTTCCGGTTGAACAGTTTCAACTAAATCATAAGCTTTAATGGATTTCAATTCAACTTCCTGAATAGTTTTATCTCTATCAAGAATCATTGCCCTTAATTCTCCAATCTGTTCACTAATACGATTAAATCTTTCAGAAGTTGATTTTCTAACTTCAGTAAACGCCTCTAAACTAGCCTTTATTTTTTCAATTTCAGCAGCCAATTGAGAAACACTAGCACTCGCTAAAGAATCATCTTTTTTCTCAACTTTTTTTTCCGGGACAGTTCCCCCTTCTAAAGCTAGATCTTCACCTTCCTTTTTCTTCTTCAAAAATTCAAACATTTTTTATCTCCTTTTCAACCTCTTCGATTAACTTAATAACAATTTTAAAATCTCTCTTGTTATGCGTCACATTAAAATATTTAATTTTCAAATTTAATAAATTTACCTTAATTGAAATAAAAAATACATCAATGCCTTTTGACTTGAATAATTTAATTTTTTGCCTAAATAAATAAATCTTTTTTTCCAAAGCAACCTTCAATGAATATTCAAGTAAATGAATTTGCTCATCTAAATCTTTGGTTTTTTTAATCTTAACAAAAATTGCTTTATCAATTAATTTTTTTGCATAAAAAATCAAAAGCTTAGCTTTCTTTTTATTTTCCTTTATAACTAATCTTTCACTATTTGATTTGCCAAAAAGGAAGGATTTATTTTTATAAAACATTAAACTATAATAGAAAAATTAATTTATAATATTTGTCTTTTAAGAAAATTTTAATTTTATTTATTCAAGGCATCTTTTGCTTTCTTAATTAACTTATTATCAACAATATTAGGAACATCTTTTATTTTTAACCCTTCTTTTTTGAGGTTATTTTCAGGCTTTTTATCAACAACCTTTCCAATCTTTTCTTTGTTTCTTTCATCTAATCCTTTTTCTTTTTCAGAAGAATTATTTACTAAAGCCTTAACAATAACTTTTTCCCGCTCCTTTTTAGCTTCTTCAACTGCCTTTTTTACATCTTCTTCATTTGCAAGTTCCAATAATCGAGGTTTAGGCTTTTTACCCAATTTTTCCCATTCCTTTTCAATTCGCGGTTTTAATCCCTCAAGATAAATTTCTACAACTGAAAAACTACCTGACATAATTTTATCCTTAATTAACTTCAACTCCATCTTTAAATCAAAAATATCAACACCTTCTTTTTCTATCTGAAGCGTTTGATCAGCTAAATCATCAACAAGATCATTATAACGATTATATTTCTCAAGTTCTTCATCGGGTAATCTACGGGTGCTATGCAAAATTGGTCTAAAATTAATAAAATAAGGTCGACCACGATTATATTCTGCATTTTGAAACATTGCAACACCAACTTCTGCACGAACTAAAGATTTCAAAAAACCCTCACCATATTTTGTTTTAATCCTTTCAAGGTCTGACTCTTCCAAAGTCCTTGTTTGAACTTCAGTATTAATGTTAGCTTTAATTTCACCAACAAAATCATTTAATACCTGCGAAATCAGCATTACACCAATACCCCACTTACGAAACTCCCTGCAAGCCCTTTCAATTTGCAGGAACCCTTCACCACTACCACCAAACTTAGAAAGTAATCTATGAACTTCATCAAAAACAACCAAAACTTTCAAAGTAGGAGATTCCTTTGGATCTGATTTAAACACCTGCCTAATAACATTGGCAATAAAAAAATCTATATCTTTTGGATCCAGTTTATTCAATGAAAAAATTTGAATTTGCCCGGGATTAATGTGCTTATTAATATCAATAATTTGCCGGGCATTAATCACCTGCCGAACATTCCCTTTAAATCCCCTTGCATCACTTTCTTTTAAACCAAACTTTGAATAAAAAGACATCATCTTTTTATCATCGCATTTTCTAAGCATACCACTCCACTGAGCAGTTGGATCAAATACAATAACAGCGATATCATTCATTAAAGCTTCTTCAATAATAACCTGTGCTGAAATAGATTTACCCATACCAGTTGCACCAGCAACGATTGCGTGTGTAGTCAACCTCTCCAATTCATAATAAGCCGGGTGTTTTGATTCAGCAACTAAACCTAATTTAACAACTTTTTCACCGGGATGAGGCAAAGTTGCATAATCCACTTCAACACGATACCTCTTTTTTCTTTCTTCATATTTTCGATAAAGCAAAAAATTCAAAGATACAAAACTTAAGAAAGAAATAATCATAATCATCACCCACAAAGGAATGCCGAAAAAAGAATACAAATAGATTGGTCTTGAAACAATAAATGATGCAGTCGAACGGGATAATAAATTTAAATAACGAGCTTCAATTTCTAAAACATATTCTCCCTCCGAAACATTGGCAGGAATATTAATTTCTTTTAATAATGTCAAGGAATTTTGAATCTCAGAATCATACTCCTCAACATTATAGACAACACCTTCACTATCCTTAATAACTGATTTTAAAGAAACTTTATAGCTTTGGTCCCTTAACAAATTTTGAAGACTTAATTTATACTTTAAATTTTCACCAGGTTGAACAATATTATTAAATAAATCGATTTCAGATAATAAAACTTCAACAGGAAATTTTTTTTCTACAATAGTAATGATAATAGGAATAACCAGATCCAAATCTCCGGCAATAGTTAACGTTCCATTATAAACACCTAAAGGTTTAGTACCATAAATCGTAAGAACCAAATTTGCAAATGAATCAGGATTTACAGAAAGAGCACTTTTATCTAATTCAATAAAATTTTTTATTTCAGGAGATAATGTAAAAATCAAATCCATATTAGTTGTTTTAAAATTATAAAGCCCGATAGTTTCTTCTATAAAAGTATTTTGCCTAACCTCTTTTCTAATCTCCTTAGTGCTTACCCAAAAATCTTCAGCTTTAGAAATAATTTCTGGAGTCGGTCTTTTGTTGTATTTCCCGTCGTCGTCATTATTCTCAGTATATGGCCCGGTAACAAAATCATAATTTAAAGTGCTATAAACCATAACAATATTATGAGTAACATTTGTAGTATTTGATGAAAAATTTAAAATAGCATAATAATTGTCATAAAATAATTTTGTTGCAATAATTGGATGCTGACCCAAAGTTAAAGAAGGCCTAAATGAATAATAACCTAAACTATTTGTAGTAGTCGTAGAATTCCCTAATTGAATAGTAACATTTTCTAAAACATTTCCTAAATCACTTGAAACATAACCGGAAACTAAAGGTGTAATTGTAACATTATAAGAATCAGCCTCAGGAGATAAAGTAATATTTCTTAAAAAAGCTGAACTGCTAAAATTCACTTCAATTGTTGAAATATGCGTTTGATAACCTAACTTTAAACCAAGTAAAGTATAATTTCCGGAAATTACAGTAAAATTTAAAGTATAATATCCGTCTTCATTTGTAATGCCTGTATAACCAGCCAAATTAACTGTAGCATTAAATAAAGGATTATTATCTTCATCAAAAACATAACCTGAAACATTACCCAAAATATTTTCTCCAATTCCACCTCCAGCAGGACATTCATCATAAGGGTCAGTAAAAAAATAATAAGTTTGAGTATCATCAGGAATACCGGGAATCAATGTTTGGTAATTAACTAATTTTTCAGGGTTAAAAGATTTTTGAACTGTTTCAATATGTGTCACATAAACAAAATTGGTTCCGTCATATAAAATACCCATATCAAAGATTTCATTCTCTCCGTCATATCTATAAGTATAAGTTGAGGGAACATCAGTAATATTTCTGCTTCCAACCATTATACTCATATTACCGATAAAAGTGTTCACCGCACAATCAACTTTTCCGGAACATCCAATAATCAAATCTAAATCTGCAGGATTTGCAGGTTCTAAAGTTTCAAAACTAATAGCACTTGAATTCGAAATATAAACTTCATTTCCCCCTTCAACATCAGACTGCACACAATCAAAAAAAACATCCATACGACCAATATAACCCGTGCTAAAATCATCAAAAAGTAATTCAGTAAAACCAGGAACTCTTAATGCTAAACCATAAATACCCTGCCAATAAATAGTATCAAAGGTATCATGAATAACTACCTCACTAATACTGCCTGCTTGACTACTAAGATAACCCGCATAACCGGTAATGGAAATTTTTGATAAGAGGAATATAAATAACAAAGAACTGGTAATAACAGTAATCAAAAATAAAGAAAAAATCAATTTATTTTCAAGTAAATCTTTTTTTAAAACCTCTTTTGCAATATCACCAACTTTTTTATTTTTATTATTAATAGACATATAATCAAACAATACATAAAATAATTAATAAACTTTCCTAAATAAGCAAAAAACACAAATAAAAATTAACTTTTTATTAAGACATTTTTGAAGTCTCATTATCATCAACAGATAAAACTTTATTTTCCTCTTTCTCCAAATTCTCTGCAGAATCTTCCTTTTTTTTAAATTTTATCCATATTTTTTTAAACAAATTATTAAACCAATTTTTTATTTGAGTATATATCAAAGAAACTTTATTTTTAAATTTATTAAAGAATGTTAAAATCTCTAAATTAATTCTATAAAAAAACATTCCAAAAAAAGATTTAGTATCTAAATAAAATATTTTTAAAAAAAGTTTTAATTTATAATAAATCTTTTTAAGAATAACCGGAATAAATAAATCAAAGAAATTTTTTAATTTTAATCTAAATTTAAATTTAAATAATTGCCAATTGATAAAAAATTGCTGTTTTTTTGAAAGAGCTAAATCGAGATGTTCAACCTCAAATTGATCCTTGCCTTTTTTAATAACTTTTTTTTGTTCGATTTTTGTGTCCTCTTCAAAAACTTTTTGTTGATTCTTTTTAACAAAATTTTCAATATCTTTTTTATATTTTTGAATAAGTTCATTTAAACGAACGTGATATTCTTTCTCAATAATAACTTTTAAAGGCCTGTCGGCAAGTTTTAATTTTTCAGAAAGGTTTTTTTCTTCTAATTTAAATTGAGAGTCATAATACTCATCAATTTGCTTTAAATTTTTAAATTTCATTTTAAGATAATTTATTTGCAATAGCAATCGCAAGTATTGCACTGATTATTAAAAGACACAAAAGTTGAATTAAAATAAAAATATCCTTTGATTTTGCATGAATTCTGGCAGGCAATTTTACATTCGCCTTCGTTCTGGATTTTATGAATTAAATTTCCCATTATCAAAGCACATTCATCTTTTATTAAAAGATATTCAGGATCCCTAAAATTATTTTTTACTTTTTCTAGAATATTTAATTGAATAAAAGTTAACAAAAAAATTAATAAAATAAAAAAAGTCACTAAAGGATAAATAACTTTTATAATTTTTTTCCGAAACGTTATTTTCATTTACTTTTTCCCTTGGTCTCTGGATTTCTTCTTGCAAATCTTAACAAATTCAGCCAAAAGCTCTTTTAATTCTTTTTCTTCGTCTTTAATCTCTTCCTCTTTTTCAATTAAATCAAAATAAATGTTTTGCCATTCTTTTTCTAAAGATTGTAAATGATTAATTTTCACGGATATCTTTTCCTGAAAATTTTTACCCAGGACTTTTATAATTGAATTTGTTTTTTGTTTTTCCCAATAACCCCTCATATCCGAAACAACATCTCGAGGCAAAAACTTTTTATTATACCAATCTTCTAATTGGTCTAAGTCATTCATTTCACTAGACAAATTTTCTTGTAAATCACTAAAAAAACTTTTTTCATTATCTAGAGATCCTTTAATCAAATCTTTTTTTTGGGAAACATCTTCTTTGATGTCTTTTTTTTGTGAAGCTATAGGCTTTTCAATTTCAGGAAACGCCAAAACAGGTTTATTTTTTGACTCTTCCTCTTCAAGATACTTATGGACAATTTTTCCTTCTTCATTAAAAAAACCACCAATCTTATCTGAAGCTAATTCAGGTAATTCATCCGGAACTTTGCTCCTTTTAAAAATTTTGAAAACCATTTTATTTTAAATCAAGATTATTTTAAATAACTTTCTTATTCTATCACCACCTTTACAGTTTTATTTAAATATTTTTTTGAAAGGATAACATGAGCACCATTTCCAAAGGAAGTAATCTTTTTTTCAATAACTTTTTCAGGAACATTCAGCAACCTTAAAGTTTGATTTATTGAATCAATATTTTTAACTAACGAATTAATATTTTCTTTATTCATATATACAATTATATATACTTATTTATAAATCTTTCTTTTTTTCAAAAAATAAAAATAAAACTTTCAAACATTAAACCAAATCGTAATAAAGATAGATAGTCTCGCTATCTGTTGAATCATAATCCCTTAATTCCACCGGAACTCTTATTTCATAATCATAAGTACCATACTCTCCGACAGATTCTTTGTTAATACTCGCAACAAAAACTAAATCTTCTTTATCTGCAAAATTATATTCATTATCGCCAAGATCATCAGAACTATCCCAGAGTATTCCGGTTTGAAAGTTTTCATTATTAGTAGAATTAATTATCGGCACATTTGAAATAACTTTATTATGAATTAAAAAATTATCAGTTTCTTTTGGGGTACCCCCGTCAGTAAAAACAGAATAAATAGAATCTTCAAAATTTTGCATACCCAAAAGATTATCTATCTCCGAAAAATCATCAAAGCTATTGCCCCCTGTAATATTCCTTCCAATAGCTAAAAGACTAAGCCAATCAATCTCACTTTCTTTATCTGTCATAAACACATTGCCATTCAAATTTATTTCATTCCCCCAAGAACTCACGTTTTTTAATAAGAAGTCGGACAGGATTTTAACAGCACTTACATTACCATAAAATTCTTGCCAAGCTCCAACATAAAGAGTTTGATTAATAAAATTATTATTTTCATCAGATTCTAAAATTAAATTATTTAAGTCAGAATTGACAAAAAAATTAGAAGTCCCAATAATAGCATCCAAGGAGACATTCACAAAAGAAGTAGAAAGACCACTAAGAGAAATTGTCTGATTCAATCCTATTTGTTGTCCTCCAAAAAAAGGATTGCCGTTATAAAACCCTATTAAAAAATTATCTGCATTACTACACCCATTATTTTTTATTGTAGCATTTAAAATAACACTTTCTCCTTCAAAAGGATCCAAAGTACTAAAACTGAAATTTAAAAATTTTAAATCAGGCAAATTAGTATATGAAAAAAAATCAGGAGAAGTTAAATTCAGAGAATTATTTGCTTTATCAAAAGAATAGCAGTTAAAATTCCAACTACCAATCTTATTAATTAAAAGATCTATATAATAATCATTTCCTGCAAAGAAATCTGCAGTAAAATTTTTATTTCCGCTGGAATTCATCGCTTCAATAATAACATTTTCAATCCCTGTTGAATCATTAGTATTACAAGTTATTCTAACAAAAGTAAAATTCCCACAGGTATGAGTTTCGTTTACTAAAACAGAATTTACAAAAGGTTTTGTTCTATCAACATTTAAAGAAAAGTTATTTATATAAAAAGAAGAAGCAGACAAATTATCTTGAGCTTTACAATTCCATTCATAATGTCCTTCCGGAAGACTTTTTGTAAATAGAACAGAAGAATTACTTCCTAAAGCAGGTAAAGTTTCATTTAAATGCCATCCAGATGACCAATTCCCGTATAAGCTGATATTTGCTAAATTCGAGTCCAAATCTCCGGCTGAACAATTAAAAGTAATATTAATTAAAGAAGTATTTGCAGAATTCACAGGAACATTCAAAAAAGAATCAGGAATACTATTTAAGGTAATATTATTAGCAGTATCAAAACCGCCGTCGGTAACAATTAAGGAAACTTTTTCACTAACATAACCATCCCCTGCATCATAAACCATCACATTCAATTCATCATCGATTTGACAAGGAGCCAATAACATTTCACAATCAATCATATAAGTTTTATTTGTTGAAGAATCACCATTAACACCAATTGTATCGGTTAAATTATCTTGAATTCCGTTCATAGGATTCCACAAAACAACCTTATGATCATTTGCGATAGTGCCATCTTTAGCGTCATTAACAATACCAACAACATAATGTGCTGCAGAACAATAAGGAATTAAAAAGAAAATAAGAATGGCAACAAATAAAAAAAGATTAAACTTCATTTTTTATCCTCCTCAATTATAATCCTTTTTTTCAAAACATCAAATTTAATTAAAATCTTCTTGCCGGATTTTAAACCCAGAGTATCAACTATTGCTTTTGGAATTTTTATTCTATCCCCTGTTTGAATTTTCGCATCCTTAAATAAAACTTCGCTCATTTTATAAGTACTATTAAAGTACTTTTAAAAGTATTTAAATTTATTTGTTAATAGATTTTATAAAGTCAAAAGATTAATAGATAATATGTTGAAAATACTCTTTGATGCAAAAAAAGCAAAGAAGCATCCATGGGAAATGATGATGATAGCAATTTTTTATTCTTCAATATCAATTTTTCTGGGCTCATGGATATTCCCTGAATATTCCTCATTAATAATTATTTTTTTAACTGTCTTTTCCTGCTCATATATCATTCAAAGCTCGATAAAAATTGAAGAAACAAAAGAAAAAAATTACAACACAGAATCATTTTTATTAAAAGAGCATTCAAAATTATTAAAAATATTATTATTTTTATTTATAGGGTTTGTTATCTCTTTTTCTTTTTGGTCATTTATTTTGCCTGAAGAAAAGATTTCAACACTCTTTAGCTTACAGGAAGAAACAATTAAAGGTGTTCGGTCAATGGCAGTAACAGGAGATGCGATTAACAAAGACGTATTCAAAATTATTTTTTTAAACAATATTAAAGTTTTATCTCTTTCATTTTTATTGGCACTTTTTTATGGAGCAGGAGCAATTTTTGTTTTAACATGGAATGCAAGTATAATGGGACTTGTAATTGGAACACTCACAAAAAACATTGGAGGTATTTTTGCAATGCCTGTTGCATTCACAAAATATTTTCTTCACGGAATTCCGGAAATGTTGTCTTATTTGATAATAATTCTTGCGGGAGGAATCATCTCAACTTCAATAATAAAAGGAGATATTTTAAAAAAAGGAAAAACAAGAAGAATAATAACAGATACAATAATTTTAGTAATTATTTCAATAAGTTTAATGACTGTTGCAGCATTAATAGAAGTATATATCTCACCATTAATATAAAATTAAATGCCTTTATATTTTGATTTTAAATCTTCTAAAGAAAGACCATTAATAGAATCCGCTCCTTCATCATCACGAAACGCTCGAGTGTTTCTTAGATAATTTTTCGTTTCTTCTCTTCTTCTTTCATTATTTTCTAATAAAATTTCAATTTGCCTTTCTCTGGTTAAAGGTTTTTTTATCCCAATAGAATCAAAAATTTCTTCGACATCAAAATTATTTTCTATGCTTCCCATAATTTTACCTTAACCCAAAAATAATTTTTCATTTATAAAGATTTATGCAATTCAGAATTAATATATTCCTATTAATATAAAAACATTTATATAAGTTTTATACGAAAGTATTCGTATGGACAAAAAATTCTTTTTAATAATTGGATTATTAATCAGCATAACATCCCTAATCTCTGCAGAAAATTTTACAAATATCCTTTCAAATTCAGAAAATTGGCAGGATGTATATTCAATAATGCATTATGCAAATTTAAAAAATGTTGAAGGAGATTTTATAACAAGCACAGAACATGGAACAGTAATATTGAATGGAATTAATAAAGAGAATAAAATAAAAGTAATTACTTCAAAAGACAATCCCTATTTATTTAATTATAAAGAAACTATTGAATCTCAAGGTTTTCAGGGAGTTGAAGAAATTATAGTTGAAGATGCAAATCTTGAATTAATAAATGACTTGCCGGAAATCCAAAACTTTATTATTGTCGGTGATTCATTTGGTTATAATGCAATTGCGGTAATACCTTACGCAATTTTAACAGATTCATGGGTCTTTCTGGCAAATAGACTAAATGCACAAGAAATAGACTTTATTCTATCAGAACGAAATGTTAAGACAATATTAATTTATGGCTATGTTGATAGAGAAGTCAGAGATGCAATTGAAAAATATAACCCTGAAGTAATTGATAATGAAGACAGATTCCAGGATAATATTGAAATAGTAGAGAAATTTTTAGCAATACAACCAACTAAACAAGTACTCTTAACAAATGGAGAATTTATTGAAAAAGAATTAATGAAAGGAAAAGAACCAATAATCTTTACTGGAAAAGAAAATGTTCCTGACCAGATTAGAGATTACTTAAAAGATTCAATGATTGAAATAGGGGTTTTAATTGGAAACGACTTAATTAACACAGCAACAAACATTCGAAGAAGCACAGGGATAAGTGTAATGGTAAAATTCGCACGAGGTGCAAGGTCTCAACAAAGTGGAATTTCAGCAGTTGAAGGGCTTGATTTATTCCCCTTGCCAACCCCAACAATGAATTTGGAATTACATTCTGTAAAATATAATAAAATAAATTCTCAATTAGAAGTCACATATAAAAGTTCTTCGAATATTCCTATCTATTTTAAAGGAACAATAACCGTAAAATCAGATACAGAATCAATTAAAGTTGGAGATACACAACCAACATTCATAACCCCGGGAAATTTTAAGACAGTAATATATCCTCTTGAATTAAAATCTTTAGAAGATTTATCTGCGGAAATTTATACTATTTATGGGGATTCAAAATCATCATCAGATAGGATTTTGGAAAAAGAAATAGATATAGGTGTAATAGAAGTTTTAGATAAATGCAAAATAGAAATTAAAGATTTAAAATATAATAAACAAAGTAAATCATTTATTATAGATATAAAAAATTTAGAAGATACCAATTGTTGGGTTAGTATTGAACTGGAAGATGTTTTAACAGGATATACAAAAAAAACAATAGGAACCGAAAAGTCAATAGAAATACCCGCTAAAAAATCTAAAGCAATAAACATTAAAGAAGAAATGACAGAAGAAGATTTAAGTTCAAATAAGATTATTAACCTAATTGCCCATTATGGTGAAAGAGAAGAAAATTTAGTAAATATAATTCAAGGAGAATTTGAATTAAATATTGATAGCTTAACAACAATAACTTATGCAATATTAATCATTTTGTTAATAATAATCTTATTAATAGTATTTTTATTTGTTTTAAAAAAAGATGATGATGAAGATCTTTAAAAAATAAATCTTAAAGACAATCTCATTTATTCGACTGCAACTCTATTCTTTCATTCTCTTTCACAGCCCTTTCTTGCTCTTCAAAAGAGATTAAACTTTTTTCAATATTTTCAACTAAAATAAAAATCTTGTTAAAATCTTCTTTATTTAAAGAAGAACTAAAAAGTTTAATCTTTAATGGAACAGACATGAATCTTAAACTTAAGAATAAAACAGGGTAACCCTTTTTTCTTAAATCAGATAGTCTGGATTTAAGATCATCACTTTTATCTTTTAAAAAATCAAGTACTAATCCCTTAATAAAAATATTAAAATCTTCTTTTTCATTAAAAACCCGATTAAACTGAATCTTTTCAATAAATTTGGAATTCTTATTTTTAATATCTGATAAGATTAAGGATAAATCTTTTGAAATAAATTTGAAAGTATCTTCAAATGATTCAATTTTTACTCCTTGATTTCCAGAAACTGTTTTTTTAAACTCATCGTCCCTTTTCTTTAATTTCTCTTCATCTTTAACCTCGCTCTTATTAACATTACTTTCTTTAGAAATTTGTTTATCCTTTTTCATCTTTTTTCTTCAAAGGCTTTTTATTTAATTTATTTTTAATTTTTTCATCCTTATTATTAATATTATTTTCTTTAGAAACAGTTTTATTTTTTTCTTCAACAACCTCTTTTTTTAAAGATTTCCCAAAATTCATCAAAACTTTGATAATTTCAGATTTATCTTTAAGAGATTTATATTTTTCACCTTCATCTTTTGAAAAATTATTTGTTATCCAATCAGATATATCATTTTTTTCATCATTAACATGAATTTTAAAAATTTCGTCGTCCATATTCGGCAAATAATCCCTTAACTCTTTTACACTGCCAACCATAATACCATTATCAAAAATTAAAGGTGCAACTTCCTTTTCATCTAATTTTTCTTCAACTTTTTTCTTTCCACTTTCTTTTTCATCTTCTTTTTTTTGTTCTTTCTCAAATTTTTCTCTGGATTTTTTAGCTTCTTCGATTGATTTTTTTATTTCTTCCTCGCTTGCAAGTTCAATTTTTCTTTCTTTAGGTTTTTTCCCTAATTTTTCCCATTCCTTTTCAATTCGCGGTTTTAATCCCTCAAGATAAATCTCTACAACCGAAAAACTACCTGACATAATTTTATCCTTAATTAATTTTAACTCCATCTTTAAATCAAAAGTATCAATCTTTTCTTCTTCTAATTGAGAAATCTGATACTCTAAATCATCAAAAATATCATTATAATTATTATATTTCTCAAGCTCCTCGTCAGGCAATCTACGGGTACTATGTAAAATTGGTCTAAAATTAATAAAATAAGGTTGAGCATGATTATAAGCCGGATTTTCAAACATACCAACACCAACAGATGCCCTAACTAATGACTGCAAAAATTCTTCACCATATTTTGTTTTAATACGATTTAAATCTCCTTCATCACGAGTCCTCATTTGTACTTCTGTGGAAATATTAGCTTTAATCTCCCCAACAAAATCATTTAAAACCTGTGAAACCAACATAATTCCAATACCCCATTTACGAAATTCTCTGCAACCCCTTTCAATTTGCAGGAAACCTTCACCGCTACCGCCAAACTTAGAAAGTAACCTATGGACTTCATCAAAAACAATTAAAATTTTTAAATTTGGAGATTCTTTTGGATCTGATTTAAACACCTGCCTAATAACATTTGCAACAAAAGTATCCATTTGTTTTGGATCTAGTTTATTTAAAGAAAAAATTTGAATTTGCCCGGGAGTCATATATTTATTAATATCAATAATTTGTCGTGCATCCCTAACCTGTCGAACATTTCCTTTAAATGCTCTTGCATCACTTTCTTTTAATCCGAAGTTAGAATAATAAGAAATCATCTTTTTATCATCACATTTTCTAAGCATACCACTCCACTGAGCAGTCGGATCAAAAACAATAACAGCAATATTATTCATTAAAGCCTCTTCGATAATAACTTGTGCTGAAATGGATTTACCACCCCCAGTTGCACCCGCAACAATTGAATGAGTAGTTAATTTGTTTGGATCTAAATACGCAAGAGTCTTTTTTTCCGCGATATGCCCAAGGTACAAAAAACCATCTTCTTTTTTTGGAATAGTATCTAAATCTAATTTCATTTTATACTTCTTCTTACTTTCAATATGTCTTTTAATGAAAATAAATAAAATTAAACTTAAAAGAAAAAAAGAAACAATCAAAATTAACATCCACATCGGAAAAAAACCAAATAAAATAATATTCATAAAAGCAACTTTCAACACAAAAGGAGAGGTATCAATTATTGTTTCATCATCATATAAAAGAGTTGTTTTTAAAATATAATCCCCTTTTTGTACTTCTAAAGGTAAATCAAAGATTTTAATTTCCTGAATAGAATTACTAACATTAATTAATTCGTTTCCTAAAAGATAAGTATTATTATTTTCATCAACTAAAGAATAATACAATGAAACATTATTTACCTCCTCCAGATTTAACTTATTTAAATTTAATTTAAATCTAATTGGTTTATCCAAAACAAAACTTTTCCTTAGTAAATCTATATTCATTAATAAAAGAGGATTCAAATCTGTTTCAACAATACTTAAATTTACAGAAATTTTCTCCTCAATATCTCCTCTTAAACCAATATTACCCGTATAAACACCTAACTCTTTTCCTTTTATTAAAAAATAAGCGGACTCACTTCCCATAGAAGGAATTAAAAGGCTTACATTTTCAAATTCAATAAAATCTAATAAATCATTTTCAACATAAAAAGTCACAGTGATCTCTTTTGGTAAAGAATTTTCTACTATAATAAAATCTCTAAAAATGGTTTCAATTTTTATTGATCTATCAATTTTACTTCTCGAAAGAGTATAGCCATCTTTTTCGATTTCTTCTCCGTAATTAGAATTAATAGAAGTTATTAAATTCAAATTTAAAAAAAGAATTAACAAAAAACCTAAAAAAAAAGAAGACTTATTTTTTTGCAGATTCATCTTTATGTACCTCTTTCTTATTTGTCAACTGTTTCACAATATTTGATTTTTCTTTTTTTTGTACACTTTCTTCAATCTCTTTTGTATTTTTATCTTTTTTAATTTCATTCAATTTACTAACATTTTTCTTTTGTTTATATTTTTCAGATTCTTCATCTTCTTTAACCACTTTTTCGCTTTTGTTTACTTTCTCTTCAATCTTTTCTTCAGATTCACCACCTTCTTCATTTTTTTTAATCTCTTTTTCATCAATAATCTTTGAATCTTCTTTTTCATCGCTACTTTCTTCAAATTCTTTATCTTCCTTGGTACTTTTCACCTCTTTGCCTTCTTTTAAATGCTTTTTAATTAAAGGCTTTGATTCTAAATCAAATTTCTTGGTTAATTTTTGTATTTCTTTTTTTAATAATTCTCTATCATTTAAAGCATCTTTAGATATGTATTCTCCATAATGTTTTTTAATTAAAATAAAAAGATTTGCAGCAGAATCATAATTTCCTTCATGAATCAATCTTTTTAATTCGAGTAATTTAATGTATAATTCAAGTAATTCTTCCTTATTTTTTTCATGCTTATATCTTAATAAAAGTAAAAAAGAAAAAACAGAGAAGGAAAAAATTAAAATAAAAATAAAAGAAGATTTCAAAAAAGAAGAGAATACAAATTTTAAACCTACTTCAAAAGAATCAGAATTCATCGCAATATAATCTTCATCAGAAGCTCTGGCATAAAAAAGATAATTTCCAATTGGAAAATCCTCGAAAAGACTTAAATTTCTTTCAAGATTTAAAGAAGATTCAAGCAAAATTAATTCTTCTTTGGAATTATAGATATTTCCATAGTAATCCTTTATATCGTAATATAATGTTAAATTTAAAGGAATTTTATCATTTACGTGACTAATGGTGATATTTGCCTTGACAACTTCATTCGGTTTGATAATTTTAAATTCTTCAAAGATATTAACTTTAAGATCTAAATCAACATTTAATGGATTAATCTCAAAAACTAAAGGAATTTTGACTTGATAAATAGAATTAATTACAAAAAGAGAAAAATATTGTCCTGGATCAATATCTTTAGGAAAAATAAAATCCATAGTTATTTTTTTACTTTTACCTGCTTCTAAAGTAAAATTTTTTTCACTTAACAATGCTTTAAACCCTTTAACGTTCTCAAAAGATAGATTAAAGCTTAAATTAGTATTACCAATATTCGTGATTTCAATTATTCTTGTTGTACTACCTCCTTGTTTTAAAGAAATAAGAAAAGAATCAACACTTAATGTAAAATTCTCAACTTTTTCCCTCTCTAAAATAGGTAAAATAAAATTTTTTGTGAAAGAAGAACTTGAACTATCCCTATCACTATTGCTACTACTTGGAGGAGGGGGAAAGACTCTGGTTGAAACAACGAAAGATTGAGTAGAGGAACAATTTGAGTTACTGCTTGTATCTTTTGCACAAAAATACCAATAAACCGTTGAACCCCCACCGGCACTAATTTGTTTTGTATAAGAAGAAAGATTTTGAATACCATTAAATAAATAAGTATAATTTGCCCAAATTCCTCCTTGATTAATTGAAAAAGTATATTCTTTTAAACCCCCATTATCCTCCCAAATAGCACTAAAAGTTACATAAGAATTTTGATAAATTTCTGAAATGCTTTTTCCTAAAAAACTATACCGAGGAGATTCTGTATCTGTTCCAACATTTAAATAAACTAAATTACTTGTTGAGTTTTCTTCACCATCTGATGCATAAAAAAATACAGTCTCAGTACCAACAAAATTTAAATTAGGATAAAAAGAAACATTTGAATTATTAATAAAAACAGTAATATTTGAAGTATTTGAAAAAGAATAAACCATATCTAAACCTTCACTGTCCAAGAAATAATCTTCCAAATTAAAAGCATTTGTTAAATTTTCATTAGTCGCCCATGTAAAATTCGGAATGTTCTGAATTAACAAAGGCGGACCATTCAAAACATTCATTTCAGTTAGAACTTCTGCATAAATAAAAGAAAAAATTCCAAAAGAAAATAAAATTCCAATTATCAATAAATACCTCTTCATTACCATAGAATTCTTACTCAATTTTTCTTTAAATAACTTTATTTTCTGTACTCGATACAAACATTTTCATTTGTAAAGAAAAAACAGAAAAAAGTTTATAAAGACCTAAATAGTATCTATATTATGTCTAAGAAAGACTTAAAAGAGACTAAAAGAAGTCCTGAAGAAAAAATGAAAGCAGAAACAGTTGTTGTTAAAGGTACTTTGACAGTAAACCAACGGGAAATTCTAAGAAAATTTATAGGAATCATCGGAAGCAATGAACAGGATGTCGTTGGAAAAATAATAACTCTTTGGTTATATAATGAGGGTCATTTAACAGAAAAAAAATGATAAAAATACAAAAAAAAAGGATATTAGTGTCAGCGATATTAATTATGATTATATCAAGTTTTTTAATAGTCAATGAAGACAACTGGGGAAAAGAGGTTAATATAAAAAGCGAGGAACATCTGAGATATCCATTACTTACTTACGCAGATGTTCCTCCTATTTCTCTTCATAAAAAAATAAATTCTTTCTATGAGGAGATTAATTGCACAATTGATTATTATAATTGTGATAATTTTACAACACAAACCGAATCTCAGGAAGTTTTTGATAATTGTATAGCACAGGAAAAAGGAGACATCCATGTTTTAGATTTAGATAATGATAGTATACCTTGTGAAGAATTAATCTTTAAAATAGAAAATCCTAATTTACAGGAGATCTACCTAAATCATGAAAAAATAGAATTTTCATTGCCTTCAAAATATAATTATAGTTTTATAAAATTAACACAGCCAAATAACAATACAGAATATTTAAATTTTACAAATAATTATATAACAATAGAAAAATCAAAGATAATTCAGGCCGGAAAATATTCACTAAAAATAAACACCACAGAAAATAATACACATTTTTTTATTAATCAATTTAATTTTTCAATTATAAGTGCATCATTAATAGTAAATACAACAAAAGCAAATATTGGAGAAACAATAAAAATGGGAATAACAATTAATTCTCCGGAAAATAACATTCTTTTTTATGATTTAGATTATGATGATGGCTCTTCAGGAAAAACTGAAACAATATATAATAATTTAATAACAAAAACTATATCATATTCTTATTCTATAAAAGGAGATTTTGTTCCTGTCTTTAATTTCTTCTTGAATAATAATAAAAATTTTACAATTACAAATCAAACAATAAAGATAGTCTCGAACAAAGATGCAATCTCTCCGGAAATAGAACAAATATATCCATTAAATAATGAAATAATAAATAAAAATTCAATAAATTTTTCATATAAAGCTAATGACAGCATAAAGTTAGATAACTGTACATATGAATTATATAAATACGAAGGCTCTATTGGATATGAAGAATACACAACCACAAAAAAACCTATTGAAAATAATGAATTAGTAGAAATTCAAATGATTGATTTTAATGAGGGAAATTATTCATGGTATATAATTTGCTATGATAATTCAAGTAATGAACTCACAAAAAAAAGAGATTTTAAAATATCTTTTTTAAATAATTCAACAAATCAAACAAAGTTACAAAATCTAAGCCATGATAAAGAAGAAGAAATAAATGAATTAACAAAAAATTTAGAAGATTTTTTAATCAAAATGAATTCCTTAAGTCTTGAGGAACTTGATGCATTAAATGATTTAGGAATCACAAGCGATTTAAAATATTATCAAAAAAGACTAATTCAAATAAATCAGGATTTAGGAAACAATATAAAATTCATCACAGATTCACAATTAAGGGAAAAAAGAAAACAGGAATCATTAAATGAACTGGAAACAATTAAAAAAAATATACCTCAAAATGTAAAAATAATAAATAGTAATGAATTTGTAAAAAATAGTATAACCGATTCTTTAAAGGAAATAATTCAAAAATATTTAAATTCAAAAAATGAAGAATTGACTAAAAAAGAGATTAAAAAGATAACTGAAAGTAATTATAATCTTCAAAATAAAATGACAGTCTCAACAAAAATAAAACAAATTCAAATAGATTACCTAAATTCAACAAAAAAAATAACATTAATCACAAAAGAAATTAAATTAAAAGACGAACAAATAGAAACAATTTTAGAAGTATTTTCTGAAAATTTTAAAAATCAAATAGAATTTGTCACCAAAAATGAAAATTTAAATAATAATTTATATGAGATAAAGATTAAAGATTTAGAAAATAATAAAATAATTTATTATATTGAAGAGTTTATTGATGAAAATTTAATAAAAGATTCAGAAACAATTTTGTTTGAAAAATTACAAACTCAACCAATAGGAATTACAGGATATTTTTTATTAGATTTAAATGAGAAAAAAAATATTTATTATTTATTCGGTTCATTATTGATAATAATTTTCCTGATTTATTTTATTTCAAAAATTTATAAAAATTACAAAATCAAAGAATGGAAAAAAGAAGAAAATGTTGTTAAATGCTTTAAATTTATAAAAGAAAGTAAAAAAGCTTTAGAAAGAAAAGATTTCTCAACAGCAAAAGAAAAATATCATAAATTAAAAGAAATATACCCTTTAATTTCTAAAGATTGTCAAAAATATTTATATAAAACCATTCAGAAAATAAGAATAAGCATTGATAAAAAAGAAATAAGTCAATTAATTAAAGAATATGAAGAAGCAAAATCAAGTAATCGTAAAGAAGATTCTATAATTATTTATAAGAATATCCAAAAAATATACACAAATTTACCAAAAAAATATCAGGAAAAAGTATATAATAAAATTTTTAAAGAAAACTTGGATTTTTAAAAATTATTCTTCTTTTTTCTCTTTTTGAACAGAAGGAAGGTTAATATGTAAAGGCAAATTCATTTCATCTTCTAATTGCAATGACTTGATATTACATTTTCTTAGAATAATGTTAAATAAAACAATTTTGAAATCTTCAGAAATTTTTTTAGTTCCCCATTTTCTAATAATATCTTTCATGCTTTCTACATCTGTTTCTATTAAAATATTTCCTTCAAACTCAATAATAGCAATATTTGGTTCATAATTTAACAAATAATTAAATTTAACACCAAGAATCTCTTCTTTTCCTTTTAAAATATTAGTTTTTATTTCTTTTATCTCTTGAATATTAATATTTGTATTAATCTTCAAACCTTTAAAATTATCTGATTCTTTATTAATACTTATTTTACTAAAGTTAAATCCAATTAATTTCATAATAATAAAATAAAAGATTTATTTTTAAATATTATTGTGATTTTTTACAAAAAGAATCTAAATTTTTAATTAATTTCAAATATGCCTACTCCCTCACCCCATGATTTCGTATAGAAAAGTTTATATAATAAAAATAAAATATTTTTTATATTATTATTATTTATAAATATTTATATTATATATTATATATATCTCTTCGATAAAATACCTTTTTTTATAAATTTTATAAATTTATAATTTAATTTTGAAAAAATTAAAGAATTTAAAGAATTTATATAAAAAAGGGTGATTTCTGTTTAAATTTAAAGAATCTTTGGTATAAATAGTAATAATAAAGAAATATGTAAAATAGTTAAATTCTACTTAAATTCTAATATTAATAGTAATAGTAATAATAAAGAAATATGTAAAATAATTAAATTCTACTTAAATTCTAATATTAATTGATTTTATATTAATTATTAAAATATTCAAAAAATTCTCTATAAAAAATAAAAAAATCAAAATTCCATGAGAAATGGAGGTGTTTTTCTTTTTTAGTAGTTATAATCCTTTATATAATAATTTTATTTCTTTTCGTTGGTAAATTAACTTTGATTATTTTTTCCACACGAAATCAACCAGTGAGGCACTCATGATTTTTAGTATAAAAAATAAATCAATTAATTAAAAAAATGCAAACAGATATAGATGAAATTTTTGAAGCTTTTGACAAAAATCAGATATTTAAAGATAAATCCATATTACAGGCAAATTATCAACCTGAAGAAATATTACATAGAAGCGAGCAAATAAAACAAATAGCTTCAATCCTTGCACCGGTTTTAAGAGGTGAAAGAACAAGTAATTTATTTTTATACGGAAAAACCGGAACAGGCAAAACCCTTTCAATTCAATATATTAAAGAACAATTAATGAAAAGAGTAGATAAAAATGCAGATTTTACTTTAAGAATAGAATATTTAAACTGCAAATTAAAAAAAGTAGCTGATACAGAATATAGAATCTTAGCAGAATTAATCAAAAAATTAGGAGGAGAAGTACCATCTACAGGTTTACCAACTGAAGCGGTTTATTCGAAATTTATTGAAATAATAGATAAAGAAAAACAATTAATAGTATTAATTTTAGATGAAATTGATCAAACTGTAAAAAAAATTTCAAGTGATTTTTTATATAATCTTACAAGGCTTAATTCTGAATTATCCCAAACACAAATATGTATAGTAGGAATAAGCAATAATTTAACCTTTTTGGATAATATTGATCCAAGAGTAAGAAGTTCGCTTTCTGAAGAAGAAATTGTGTTTCCCCCATATAATGCAATTCAATTACAGGAAATATTACTTAATAGGTCTAAAAAAGCATTTTATGATAATATTGTTCATGAAGGAGTAATCACAAAATGTGCAGCATATGCTGCAAGGGAACATGGTGATGCAAGAAGAGCATTAGATCTTATAAGGATTGCAGGAGAACTTGCCGAAAGAGATAATTCCAATAATATTAAAGTAGAACATATAGACCAAGCAAATAGTAAAATTGAAAGAGATAAAATTTTAGATGTAATTAAATCAGAACCACGACAATTTCAGTTTGTCTTGTATTCAATTATATTATTATCTGAAGGACTTAAAGATGAACCATTATTCACCGGAGATGTTTATAATCATTATCAAGACCTTTGTTTGAAAAATAAATGTGAAGTTTTAACACAAAGAAGAGTAAGTGATATTATTCAGGAATTTGATATGTTAGGAATTATTAATGTAAGAGTAATTTCTAAAGGAAGAGGTGGAAGAATGAGAGAAATTAAATTAGCAATTACAAAAAATATTATAAAAAAAGCAAAAGAAATAATCGAAGAATCTATAAGTTATTGCTAATCTTAATTTTTATTATATTCTTTAAATATTAATTTAAAATTAAGATGAATA
>DATDUI010000096.1:0-23453 GCA_035290465.1 Candidatus Nanoarchaeia archaeon
TGATGAAGCTGAAAAAACTGCTCCGACAATTATTTTTATTGATGAACTTGATGCTATTGCTCCTAAGCGTGAAGAGGTTCATGGCGAGGTTGAAAGAAGAGTTGTTTCTCAAATTTTAACTATGATGGATGGTTTAAAGGCTAGGGGTAAAGTTATTGTTGTAGGTGCAACAAATAGAGTTAATGCTATTGATCCTGCTTTAAGACGTCCTGGTAGATTTGATAGAGAAATTGAGATTGGGGTTCCTAATAAAGAAGGTCGATTAGCAATTTTAAAAATTCATACTCGTGGCATGCCTTTAACTAAAGATGTTGATTTAGTTAAACTTGCTCAAGTTACGCATGGATTTGTTGGTGCAGATTTGGAATCATTAACCAAGGAAGCTGCTATGAATGTTTTAAGAAAGTTACTGCCTGAGATGAAACTTGATTCTGAGGAACAAATTCCTCCGCAAATTTTGGAAAAATTAGTTATTACTGCCCAAGATTTTACTGATGCCTTGAAAGTTGTCAGACCTTCTGCTATGAGGGAAGTTTTAGTTGAAACTCCGAATGTTGATTGGAATTCTGTTGGCGGGCTTGATGATGTTAAAAGAGAATTAAAGGAGGCTGTTGAATGGCCGATGAAACATCCTGAAGGGTTTAAGCGATTGAATGTCCGTCCTCCTAAAGGTGTTTTACTTTATGGTCCTCCTGGTACTGGTAAAACTCTTTTGGCTAAGGCTGCTGCAAAAGAATCTGATGTTAATTTTATTTCTGTTAAGGGTCCTTCATTATTGAGTAAATGGGTTAATGATTCACACAAAGGTGTTGCTAAAGTTTTTGAGAAAGCAAGGCAGGTTTCACCGTGTATTGTTTTAATTGATGAGATTGAGTCAATTGCCAGTAAGCGTGGTATGGTTGACAATGCGTCAGGTCAAGAGGGGGTGAAAGTTTTGAATCAATTATTATCTGATATGGATGGTTTAGAAGATTTAAAGGATATTTTAATTGTTGCGACTACTAATCGTCCTGATTTATTGGATCCTGCAATTTTGCGTCCTGGAAGGTTTGATAAAATTTTGCTTATTAATGCTCCTTCTGAAAAAGGCAGGAAGATGATTTTGGATATTCATACTGTTAAAACTCCTTTGGCAAAAGATGTTATTATTAGTGAACTTGCTAAACAAACTGAGGGTTATACCGGTGCAGATTTAGAAGCATTAGTTAGGGAAGCTGCTATGCTTGCTTTAAGAGAATCTGTTGATGCTGTTGAAGTTGGGAAAAAACATTTTGATGATGCTTTGAAAAAGGTTAAACCTAGTGTGAGTAAATCTACTATTGAAACTTATAAAAAGATTGAGGATAAATTCTTAGAGTCAGCAAGGTCTGCGATTCCTCAGGATAATAGTTATTTCGGATAAAAGGAACCCGTTGGTTCCTTTTGAACCTCCTCGAATACTTGAACGGTGGCATCTTTATGAGCCTTTGTGGATACCACATGGAATGTGAACCCGTTGGTTTCCTTTAACCCTCCTTGAAGTTTGGAAGGGTGGCATCTTTAAACTCAAGCCCACACTCGTATCAGGGGTTATCATGAAAACTCGTGTAAACTTTCGGAGCCTTTGTGGATACCACATGGAATGTGAACCCGCTGGTTTCCTCAGAAAATTTGAAAAATGAAATTTTCTGGGACATTCAAAAGACGATACTTTTGAAGTTTTTTTAAAAGTGTGTTAAAGATTTTAACAAAACCTCAAATTTTTTAACTTGAATTTTTCCCACACTCTCATAACCTCGCACGAAACTTTGTGTATAAAAAAGCATATGAAAATTTTAACGATTCCCCTGTTTTTCTTTATTTGAATTTCAATTTCCCACACTCTCATAATCTCGCACGAAACTTTGTGGATTATCGTTTCTACCATGAAGTTATTCGTCCCATTCATTATTAGAAATAATGATTTGCCTTTTAGCGATGGAAAAAAATATTTTTTGAATATAATAATTAATTTACCAGAGTCTTGGATTAGTTATGCTATCTATTCTTTCTTGTTTTGAAAATTGAGAAGAAATTATACTAAGATTTGAATAACTTAAATTTTTTAATGCATTAAAAAATACATGATAATTCTCTTTTTTTCCATGATTTACTATTTCAGTAATTTCTCTTTGATTTATTGGAATATCTGTTCCATGATATGTTTGTTGTTGAATTCCTGTTGTTATATAGCTGTTAATTATAGAATTTAATTGTTCTTCGCTTGCCATAGTTTTAATTTCTTCTTCATTTTTTATTCTAATTTTAAATGAAGTTCTATGTGAAAATATTTTTGCAAGTTCAAGTCCTTGCCCATTTTTTGCAAATTTTATTGCTTCTTGGTATATCTCTTTTTCTAACATAAAAGATAAATTTAATTATTATATTTAAATTTATTTATAATTTTGAATTTACTAAGCAATAATTCTTTTAGAAATATCTTTTAATTCGGCGAAAAATTTATAAATGCCTGTGTATACGTTTTGTGTATACATAAGGAGTTAATAATACATGGGATTTTTTGATAACGAAGATGAAGGCGGAGATCCTTTTGAAGAGATTATGAATGAGTTTTTTGGAAATCGTTCAAAAGTCAGGACTAGTTCTTCAGGTAATGTAGTTAATTCTGAGATGGAAGAAAGAGTAATTGATTATATTCAGGAAGATGATGCTATTTATTTTGTTTTTGAACTTTCAGGATTTTCAAAAGATGATGTAAAAGTAGATGTGAAGGGAAATATATTAGATGTTTCTGCACAAAAGAAAAATGCTAGTGGTGTTAAAAGTTATTTGAAAGATAAGTTATCAAGGGGTGTTTCATTTAGCAAAAGAATCCCTGTAAAATTTAAAGGTAATGAAATTTGGACATTTAATAATGGTATATTGGAGGTTAAGTTTAAACGTAAATGACAAATGAAAAAAATCAAAAAGAAGAGAAATATTTTTTGAAGGTTTACGAATCTTTGCAAGAAGATGTTGATAAAGGTATTGCGAGAATTTCTTCAAAAGATATGGAAAAAATCGGGCTTGTTCCTGGTGATTTGGTTGAACTTAAAGGAAAAAATGTTTTAGTTGTTAAAGTTCTTCGTGCACTTGGCGGGGATAATTCTATTGGTAAAATTCGGTTAGATGGTAATGTTCGAAGTAATATTGGTGTTTCAATTGAGGAAGAAGTTGAAATTAAAAAAGTAGTTGTTAAGGAAGCTAAACATGTTACTTTAGCACCTTTGCAAGAAATAAGGTTAAGTAAAGAATCAAGTGGTTATTTGCATTCTAAATTTTTAGATCTTCCATTGACTACTAAGCAAAAATTAACTATTTTGGCTAGCGGAAATAAGTTAAAATATATTGTTTCAAAAACTGAGCCTAAGGGTAGCGTTGTTGTTACGCCTTTAACTGAATTTGTTTTATCTGAAGAAGTTTATTCAGGTGAGAGTGAAACTCCTGGGATTTATTATGAAGATATTGGCGGATTAAAAGATGAAATTGAATTAATTCGTGAGATGGTTGAATTACCTATGAAACAGCCTGAGATTTTTGAGAAGCTTGGTATTGGTGCTCCAAGGGGTGTTTTATTAACTGGTCCTCCTGGAACAGGTAAAACTCTTTTAGCCAGAGCTGTTGCAACTGAAACTGATGCATCATTTTATTCAATTGCGGGTCCTGAAATTATGAGTAAATATTATGGTGAAAGTGAAAAACATATTAGGGAAATTTTTGAGAAGGCTGATAAAAATGCTCCTTCAATAATTTTTATTGATGAGATTGATTCTATTGCTCCTAAACGTGGTGAAGGTATAGATCAAACTGAAAAAAGGATTGTTGCTCAATTATTAACTTTGATGGATGGTTTAAAATCAAGGGGGCAAATTGTTGTTATGGCTGCAACAAATCGACCTGATGATATTGATCCTGCTTTAAGGCGTCCTGGAAGATTTGATAGGGAATTAAGAATCAATCCTCCTGCTGAAGATGCAAGAAAAGAAATTTTACAAATTCATACTCGTGGTATGCCGTTAGGGGATGATGTTAATTTTGATGAATTGGCAAATAAGACTATTGGTTATGTTGGTGCTGATTTAGAAGCTTTATGCAAGGAAGCGGCATTAAAAGCATTGAAGCCTAATTTAAAGAAGTTTAAAAATTTGGATGAAAAACTTCCTGCTGAAGAATTAGATAAAATTAAAGTTTATAGGAATGATTTTATTGAGGCGTTAAAACAAATTGAGCCTTCTGCTATGAGGGAAGTTTTGATTAAAAAACCGAATGTTCATTGGACTGATGTTGGTGGTCTTAAAGAAGCTAAAGATAAATTACGTGAGTTGGTTGAATTGCCTTTACTACGTCCTGAACTTTATCGTGCTGCGGGTATTAAGCCTAGCAAGGGTGTATTACTTTATGGTCTTCCCGGGACTGGTAAAACTCTTTTAGCTAAAGCTGTTGCGACAGAAGCGAATGCTAATTTTATTTCTGTTAAGGGTCCTGAGTTGATTAGCAAGTGGGTTGGGGAAAGTGAAAAGCATGTTCGGGAAATTTTTAAGAAAGCTAAACAGGTTAGCCCTTCAATTATTTTCTTTGATGAGTTTGATGCTATTTCAAAACCTCGTGGCAGTGGAAACGGTAATGATGCTGTTGAGAAGGTTGTAAACCAGTTATTAACTGAACTTGATGGTGTTGAGGAGTTAGAAAATGTTATGATTATTGCTGCGACTAATAGAAAAGATTTAATTGATCCTGCAATTTTGCGTCCTGGTAGAATTGATTCGCATGTTGAATTAGGTTTACCTGATCTTGAGACTCGTGAAGAAATTTTCAAGGTTCATACCAGAAATATGCCTTTATCAAAAGATATAGATGTTAATGGTATGCTTAAGGAAATGGATGGCTGGAGTGGTGCTGATATTGAAGCTTTAGTTCGTAATGCCGGTATAAATGCTATTAAGAAAAATTATCTGTTAAAAGATTTGTCTAAGATGATTGTTGACGGAGAAAATTTTAAGAAAGCATTTGCTGAATTAAAAAAGCAAAAAGAACCTTCAAGGTCTGAAAATCCTATGATGCCTAATATGAATGATTTGATGAAAATGCTTCCTAAAGAAAATAAAATTAAGAAAAAGAAAAAATTTGTGAAGAAGGAAGTGAAGGGGTGACATTTTGTCACCAGTTGAAGCTAATAGCCGAAGACAAAAAACTTTTCTTCTAATTTGGATGTTTTATTGTTTTTGAAATACATTAATATCCAAAATCAAAAAATCTTTCCTGTAATGTTTTTTCATTACTTGCTTTTATTGGCTGACCAGTATCTAAAAGTTTTTCTCTCATATTAATATCATTATCAATATAATCCGGATATTCTTCTTTAATATTTTTTACAAAATATGTAATAAAATTATATCTTTGAACAATTTCTTCAATTGAAGAATATTTTGGTTCTTGGCAATCACTTGGATTGATTCCTAATGTTCCCCATTTGTTTTCTTTTTTGTAAATAAAAATTATATGTCCCATTGAAGGATTTGGTTTTTCTCCTCCTTTTTCTAACATGGTTAATACTAATGGTTCATATCCATCATCACTTAATAATGCTGCTGCTGTAAGTGCTCCTCCGTTACAATCGTCTATTTCTTTTTTATGAATATTTTTAAAGGATAAATAAATATTTTTTTCTCCATATTGTTCTTTGTCAGTTTTGTATGACAAAAATTCTGTTAAATATTTTGTTGCTTCTTTTGGCGTTTTTATTTCTTTTATGACTTCTTCATAATTCATATTTCGAATTTTTTTTGAATATTCTAAATCTTTTGAAAAAGAATTATTTGATAGAAAAATGCTTGCTCCAAGAAGTGTTGAAAGTATTATATTTTTTAATTTCATTTTTATTTTAAAAAACTTATAAGATTCTTAACTTTTTCTATGAATTTTTTTATTTGAAAAAGTGTGTTAAAGATTTTAACTAAAAAAAACCTTTTTTTTTGAAAAATTGTTTTTAAGATTTAACTATTCCCCTGAATTTTTTTGTTTGAATTCAATGTCCCACTTCTTCTCATAACCTCGCACGAAACTTTGTGGATTATTGTTTCTACCACGAAGTTACTCGCCCCAAAATCATTATTAATGATTTGCCTTTTAGTCGTTAAATCTTAATTGTTAAAAACAATTTTTATAATCTCCTCAAAACACTGAAATGTGGCATCTTTAAACTCAAGCCCACACTTGTCACTTTTGATTTACCTTCGGAATTAATGTGGATATCATAGAATCAAAAATTAAATTTTTATTATTAATACGCTTTTTTTTATTGTTTTTTAGACTTAAAATTATTTTATTCTGTTGTAATAATCACTTCTTTTTCATCAATTAAAATTGTATTTTCTGCCTGAGAAACTTTTACATTGTTGGATTCAACTAACTGCGAAAAACGATGAAGATTTTCATTTTGTGTTAATTGAGATAATCCAATTAATGCCTTTGTGCCGAATTTTTTTACTAACCATCTTGAACAGAATGGTAATGTTTGGTATTCTTCTAAAATAAAATCAAGCATCTCTCGTGCAATTGGGCTTCTTACATTTTTCGAATTAATAACCATATAAATTTCTGAAAGTTTGCCGTCGTGGATTTTTCCATTCCCTGTAGAAGCAAATGGTTCAATTGCATAAAGTCCTTTTGTGATTATTGTATTTTTGTTGTCATCAAAATTTGGGATTGTTATTCCGGCATGTAGTTCATATTGTTTCATTTCATGACCTGAAAGATTTATTATTGGTGAAAATCCGTATGATTCTATTGTTTCTGAAATTATTTTTCCAATTTCGCTGGTTTTAACATTTTCTTTAGCTTTTTTAATTGAATTATCTAATGCTTTTTGGCTTGCTTCTATTAATTTTTTGTTTTCTTCTGAATTTTCTAAGTCTAAAGAAAATGCTGTATCTGCTGTCCATCCGTCAATATGCACACCTAAATCCACTTTAAGAAGTCCATGAGCTTTTGTTTCATCGTTATGTGCGGGGGTATAGTGTGCTGCAATTTCATTTATGCTAAGATTTGTAGGAAATGCCATTTTTCCTCCGAGTTCAATAATTTTATTTTCAATTTTTTCTGCAATTTCTAAAAGCGACATATCTTTTTTTATGAATGATTTTGCATAATCTTTAACTTCTTTTGCGATTTTTCCTGCTTTCTTTATTTTATTGTTTTCCATTTTTATTTAAGAGATTAAATCTTAATTTATTAATTTAAAGATTCTTTTTAAGCTTATCCGAGATTAATTTCATTCAAAATAGATTTTTTTACATGTATATTTTTGTTTATATCTAATTTTTAAATAAGGTTAATATAGAGATTTTATCATGAAAGAAGATAAATTCTTAAAAGTGATGGAAGAAAATGTTGATAAATGGTTGAAAGCCCAGTTAAATATTAATGTTTTTGGAAATAATCTTTCTAAGACTTTAGATTATTTGTCTATTCTTTACAAAGAAGAACGTGATGAATTGCAATGTTTTTTGAATGGTATTCCTGACGAAAAACCAAATATTTCGTTTAATAATGGTTTTTCAATTTTTACTTTAATTGGTGATAATAAACAAGGTTATGGATGTGCAAGATCTGCAAGAGATTCTTTTCCAAAAAATGCTTCTTTACTTGGAAAATTAATGCAGGAGAGTTTAGATTTGGCGACTAAATCTGCGATAAGTTTTTATTTAACTGCTGTTGGTAAAAATGTAATTTATGATGAAGATTTATTTGTTAAACTTTCGAAAGAAACATCTGAAACTTTTTTAAGCAAAAGTTCATGTAATCTTAAAGTTGATGATTCTGTAAGGAAAATGGTTAAAGATTTTACTGAAGAGATGTATAGTTCCGGTACAGTTAATGAATCTGATGGGGTTATTCATATTATTAATGGTTCTAATAGATTTGTTGATAGTGAAGGAAGGAAAATAAGGGAACCTCGTAAATTAGGGACTATTGGTCTTGAGGGAAAATTTAATCATTCTAATGGTTCTTTATTAACTCATTTTGATAATTTTGTTTTTACTAATAAAGTTGATTCGGAAAAACTTAAAAAGGTTATGCAGAATTTTTATGAGACTGTTAATGAATTAAAGGTTGCTTCTATTCCTGTGAGTAAACAGTATCCTGTAATTTTTGGCGGGAGTGCTTTAGGAACAATGATTCATGAGGCTCTTGGAGGACATTTATTATCCGGAAGATATATTCAAAATAAAATTTCAACTGTTTTTAAAAATCGTATTGGGTCACTTGTACTTCCTGAATTTATGACGATTATTGATAATCCTCAGCTTAAAGATTCTTTCGGATTTTATTTATTTGATGATGAAGGGGTTGCGTCAAAAAAAACTGTTTTGATTAAGGATGGAATTTTGCAAAATTATCTTTTAGACAGATGTTCAGCTAATTATTTTGGTATGAATTCAAATGGGCATTCAAGGATGGAGTGGGTTTGTAGACAATCTGAAGATAATCCCGGAGTTATTGTTCCTGAACCAAGGGTTAGTAATTTAGAAATAATTAGTTCTAATTGTGTTTCAGAAAAAGAATTAGATCAAATTGTTCAAGATCATTGCAAGAAAGTTAATGAAGAATGTGCTTTATATATTGAAGCTGGTAATGGAGAAGTTGATATTCAAACCAGCGAATTTAGGATGTTTCCAAGTAAAGCATATAAGTTATTTCCAGACGGTAAAAAAGAACCGATACATAATTTTATGATTATTGGAAATGCATATGAATTATTGCAACAAATTGTTGTTACCAGTAATAAGCTTGCTACTACTTATGGAATTTGCGGTTCTTCTTCCGGAGGAATTCAGACTCAGGAAATTGCTCCAAGTGCTTTTATTCCAACGGTAAATATTCAAGCTATTGAATCTGTTAAATTAAAAAAAAGATTAATTTAACTTTGAAAATATTTTTAAGCTTCTTTTATCTTGGATTATTATGAATTTTATTGAATGTAATGCTGAAGGCAGATTTGTTTTTGTTGGAGATACTCACGGAGATTTAGATGCTAGTAAATATGTGATTAAAAATTATTCTGAGGATATAAAAGTTTTTTTAGGAGATTATGTAGATAAGGGTTTACATAGCAAAGAAAATTTAGACTTTTTGTTAAATGAACGAGAAAAAAATCCTAAAAAGATTTATCTTTTAAGAGGGAATCATGAAATTCCTTCAACGAAATTTTCTAGAAAATATTTTTTTTGGTCAGAATTAAATTCTAAGGATTATAAACAATATTCTAAAATTGTTGAAGATTTTCCTTTGGTTTTTTCGGTAGGTAAGATTTTAGCATTGCATAGTTCTTTACCTGATATTAAAAATTTAGATGAAATAAATAATATCTCCTCTGGGGATGAAAATTGGGCTAAAATTTTGTGGGGCTTTGTTGTAAGTAGCGATTATAATTCTTTTTTAAATAAAAATGTTCCTCAATTAAATAGAATTGATTTTGATAGGATTATGGGGCAATTAAATAAAAGTATTTTAATTCGTGGGCATCAAGTTGTAAAAAATCCTGTTGCTTTTGATAAAAGGATTTTAACTCTTTTTACTTGTTCTTATTGGAGAGATGATATTGTTGCAAATATTCCTCGAAGAATCGCAATTGCTGATTTTGATAAGAATAAAGAAATTAATTCTATAGATGATTTAGTAATTAAAGAAATCTAAAATTAGATTTCTAATAATCTTTTTTAATGGTTATTAGATAAAAAAGATGATAAAGGAAATTTAGATATAATAATTTCTAATAATTTTTTTTAATGATTATTAAATAAAAAAAATGATAAAGAAATTAATTCTATAGATGATTTAGTAATTAAAGAAATCTAAAATTAGATTTCTAATAATCTTTTTTAATGGTTATTAGATAAAAAAGATGATAAAGAAATTTTAAAGATCCAAATTTCTAATAATTTTTTTTAATGATTATTGAATAAAAAAAATGATAAAGAAATCTGAAATTGGATTTCTAATAATCTTTTTTAATGGTTATTGGATAAAAAAGATGATAAAGGAAATTTAGATATAATAATTTCTAATAATCTTTTTTAATGGTTATTAGATAAAAAAGATGATAAAGAAATTTTAAAGATCCAAATTTCTAATAATTTTTTTTAATGATTATTGAATAAAAAAGATGATAAAGAAATCTGAAATTGGATTTCTAATAATCTTTTTTAATGGTTATTAGATAAAAAAGATGATAAAGAAATTTTAAAGATCCAAATTTCTAATAATTTTTTTTAATGATTATTAAATAAAAAAAATGATAAAGAAATCTGAAATTGGATTTCTAATAATTTTTTTTAATGATTATTGAATAAAAAAAATGATAAAGAAATTAATTCTATTGATGATTTAGTAATTAAGATTATTTAATCGCATAATTTTTTAATTTCTTCTTGATTTCTTGGGTCTTGCCATTCTGATGAAAATTGTGCTGATGCATTTTCTATGGGATTTATTTTTATTATTTTATTACTTTCACAGGCTATTTCATAATCCTGGCAAAAGTTTGTTTCATTGCAAATTGCTTTGGTAAATTTTTTTGTTTGAAGTGCTGAACTTGTAGGTGCAACTGTTATTATTTGGAAAATTATAATAATTAGAATTATTGTAACCATTAAGGTTGTGCTGATTAAAAAGATTTTTTTTCTCATTTTATTAAATTTCCAATGTTTTCATAATTTCGTATAAAACTTTTTGGATGAAAAAAGCGTGTTAAAGATTTTAACAAAACCCCAAATTTTAATCTTGAATTTTAATTCCCGCACTCCCCTGCACAATTACAAATGTAATTGTTTGCCTTTAAGCAGTTAAAATCTTAATTATTGAACTACACTTTTTATGATTTATTTGATAATATTTCTATTTTTCAATCTTCTATTTTTTGGAATAAAATTACTTATTTTTTCAAATGATGCTTTTCCGCATCCTAAGAAATGCTCTTTATATTTTATAATAATAAATCCTTTCATTCCTGTTTGAATATCTAATTCTTCTCCCATCATCCATGTTTCTGTTTGTTTTTCATCAAGTTCAAAAATATTTTTTGTTATTTGATCTTTGAGGATTTGCGTCCCCTCAATACTTAACCTTATTTCTCCTTTTTGCAATTTTGCAAAATATACTCCTGCTCTTTCAATTGGAATTAATCTTTCCAATCTTTGTAATTCCGGTATTGTTAAGCTTCCTTGAAATAAAAATATTTTTTCTTCACTTTTTTGTAAAAGTGTTCCATAAATTGATTTTATCCCAAATAATTCTTTGAGTTTATTTTCAATTTGTTTTTTTTCTTTTAAACTTAATATCTTAAATTGTTTGTGAATATTCATCTTAATTTTTTTATTATCCATTTAATTAATAAAAAGAATAATGTTATTCCAATATAAATTCCTAATAAATAAAATCCTAAAGCAAAAAGTATTGTTCCTGCAATAACTCCTCCTAATTCTCCGATTGTTAGAACTTTTATATACCAAAAAGATGTCCAGAATAAAATTAATATTCCTATTATCCCCCACATTATTTTTAGTGTTCTATAAATTATCCTTTGGGTTTTACTTTTTTTGGATAGCAGTTTTGATGAATTTCTTTTTATTTTTTGTTTCATTTTATTTTTTTGAATTTTGCAAGAAAAAATCCTTCAGTATTATTATCTTGCGGATAAATTCTGCAACTATATTTTACTTCTTCGAAATATTCTTTATTTTGCCATTTTGTTAATCCTTGTCTTGATTTTACTGGTAGATTAATTTTTTCAATTTTTATTTGATCTTTAAATTCTTCTAATGCCCAATTAACAATCTCTTCATTTTCTTCCGGTGCATGAGTACAAGTTGAATAAATCATTTCTCCATTTATTTTTAATATCTCGAATGCTGATTTGAATAATTGTTTTTGTAATTTTGATAATTGCTGGATTGTTTTTATATTCCACATAAGATATGTTTGTCTTGAACTTCTTAATGTTCCTTCTCCTGAACACGGTGCGTCAACTAAAATTTTGTCAAATTGGATGTTTCCATTTACGAATTTTTTGCATAATGCTACTCCGTCTTTTCTTGAGATTATTGTATTTGTTACTCCGCATCTTTCAAGATTTGATGCTAAAACCATTAATCTTCCCATACTTACTTCATTTGCGATGATTGTTCCTTTATTTTGCATTAAGGATGCACTTTGTGTTGTTTTACTTCCTGGTGCGGCACATAAATCTAAAATGATTTCTCCTTCTTTTGGTTGAAGTGCAATTACCGGCAACATACTTGAAAGTTCCTGAATGTAATAATAACCTAATAAATGTTCTAATGAACGACCTAATTCCCCCGGTTGTAAATGATTTTCAACAATCATTACTTCCGGAAAGTCTTTCCATGGTTGAGAGATAACCCATCCTTTTTTTTCAAGAACTTCTTTTAATTTTTCAACTGAAATTTTTAAGGTATTACCTCTAATTGATTTAACTGGTTGAATTTTTAAGATTTCTAAATATTTTTTTAAATCTTCTTCATTGTTTAATATTGATGTTATTCTTTCCAAATATAATGGTTTTAATTCCGGTATTTTTTGAAAACTCATAAAATTATTAAGAATAATACCTTTTTTAAAGAATCTGTTTGGTCATAAGATATTTAAACGCCTTTCCATAATTTTTAATATGATTTGGTGGATTATTTTGGCAACTTTTATAGTTAGTTTAATTAGTTTAGTTGGAATTATAATTAGTTCAAATAAAATCCAAAAATTTTTATATTATTTTATTGCATTTGCTGCCGGAACTTTAATTGCTGCGGCATTTTTTGATTTAATCCCTCATGCATTAATTGAAATTGGAGAGGTTGGGGTAGATATTGAAAATGGTTTTATATTTGTTGTTTTTGGAATTGTTTTATTTTTTATTTTGGAAAAATTTATCCATTGGCATCATTGCGGTAAAGAAAAATGTCATAAGCCTACTGGTCTTTTAATTTTAACCGGAGATTTTGTGCATAATTTTATTGACGGTGTTTTGATTGCCGGTGCTTTTATGTTGGATTTTACTACTGGTATTGTTACTTCTTTTATTGTTTTAATTCATGAAATTCCACAAGAATTTGGAGATTTTGCAGTTTTGATACATAGTGGTCATACTAAAAATCGAGCATTATTCTTGAATTTTGTATCTGCACTTTCAGCTATTTTGGGTGGTATTTTAGGTTTTTTTATGTTTGATATGATTGAGTCTTTTTCACCTTATGCTGTTTTAATTGCTGCAGGTGGGTTTTTGTATATTGCAATGTCTGATATCATCCCTTCTATGAATGGGCATGAAAATAAAAAACGTTTAATTCTTGGTGCGTTAATTTTTATTTTGACAATAATCTTAATGAGATTTTTCCTAGAACTGTTGCATGGGATTTAAAATTTTATAATAAATCATATCTTTCAAATTTATATTGTTTTAAAATTAATAGCCCTTTCCATTCTAAAATTAAATCTTTAAATTTTTGCCGAATTTCAGTAGATATTTCATCTAAATCATTACTATCTTTAGCAATTAATACACAAGTAAAATCAAAATCTCCTAAAATAGAAAGTAGTTCTATACATCTTTTATGTTTTTGTAAATATAAAATAAATTTACCCATCTCTTCTTTGCTGACATTTTTTAATTTAATTTTAATGTCTGCAATAAGGGGGTAACCTAAAGCTCTTGGTTCAATGAAAATTCCTGTTTCAAAAATTCCTTTTTTTAGCATTTTTTTAATTCTTTTGTGAACTGAATCAATGGATAAGCCGACTTTTTTAGAAATCTTGCTTAATTGCATCCTTCCATCTTCCTGAAGCAACATAAGAATTTTTTTATCTTTTTCATCTATTTCTCTTAATTTAAGTGGTTTATTTATTGACATAAATAGAATAATTAAGATTTATTTATAAATTTAACTAAATAATTAAGACATTACCTTGAATAAGTTTAAATAATTAATTCATGTTTCAACTAATAAGGTAAAATTAAATGAAAACAAACATAAATCGTGACCCTTGTGAATACAACTTAGCCCTTTGTGACTTAGAGGAAACTTTGTTTAGTAAAACTGAATTGTATTCTTCACGAGGAATTAAAGTTATTAGGAGTAATGCTTTGGAACTCTTAGCAAAAGATCCAATGTTGCAACTTACGAAAGAAGGAGAAGAGGTAATTGATTACTTTTATGCCCATCAAGTCCCAATTGGAATTTGGAGTTCATTTGCTTATCAATATGCAATTAATTTTATTGCATCGTCAAAATTAAGAGATAAGATTGATCCTTCATTAATTGGGCTTTCACATAAAAAAGCATGGGAAGAAATTTTTGGAGATGGACCTTATCAAATACATGATAAAGATTATGATAAAATTGCAAGACAATTTTCAAAACCTTCATCAATAATTGGGAATGAATTAAGAAAAAAAGCAGAAATTAAATATAATAAAATAATTTTGCCGGAAACCGTGTTATTAGTTGGCGATAATGAGGGAGATGAAAATGCTGCAAAAAATGCAGAATTTGATTTTTTATGCATAAATGATGCTTCAAAAATTTTAGCGAGAGAAAATGGAATCAGAAATAGCAATTAAGGGTATTGTAGCTTCTTCGGGACAAGTTGATGGAGAAATATTTATTGTTAAGTCTTTTGAAGATCTTGTTAAATTTAAGGAAGGAGCAATCCTTGTTTCAATCACAACTGATCCTTCTTATACTCTGATAATGGGAAAATGCAAAGGAATTATCACAGCAATTGGAGGAATTGCCAGTCATGCTGCAATAATTGCAAGAGAAGCAGGACTTCCATGTATTGTAGGAATTGGTGAGAAAGAAATGCAAAAATTGCAAACAGGTGATAAAATTTTTATGGATGCAAATAGTGGAACAATCTACAAAAAAGAAAATAAAATAGATCTCTTTACCGAAGGTCTATTAAAAACGATGGCAAGATTAAACGGAAAAGAGTATTGGCCATTTAATCCTATTCAAATTCTTTCTTATTATGAATCTGAAGCAATCAAGCATTTTTATAAGCGATTTTATGAACTAAAAGATAAGGGTTATTCAGACAAACAAATTGCAGATCTTTTTGAGAATACTGATATGATGATTGATTTTTTATTTAATTTTGCATGTGTAAGCTTTAAAGTGGCACATGAATTTACTGATTTTAAAACTGAAATCTATGAAAGAGAAAAATTTTTTAATGATTTTTTTAAAGTAATAAAATTAAAAGATTCAAATTTTTTAACAAAACCTTTAGAAAGAAAATATTTTGGATACGACAAAATTAATGAGATATTAAATTATAATTTTTTCAACACAAAAGAAGAGAAAATTTTTATGACATTTTCTGCTTTTAAAATAGCTCAATTTTATTATAACTGGGCTATATATTATGATCTTTTTGCAGCTTATGGTAGTACCAGTCATGGACCCTATGAAATAACTTATAAGGATGAACAAGAAAAGTTGTTTATAGATGAATTTTATAATCAAAAACCCTTGGAGATCTGGGAACATACAAAAGAATGTTCTGTTAAAAAAATATCAATCTGTCGAATATTTGAGAATGATACTAAATATGATATGGATATTTCAGGAAGATTGAGAATAATGGATGATGTTAAAAAGAAACTTAAATATATATTAATCATTGCAGATGGAAAAGTTTTAACTTTGGAAGAGATTGAGCAATTAACAACAAAATTAAATGAGTTAAGTATTAAACAATATAAATATGTTCAGGAACTTGATGATTTAGAAAAAATAAAAAAAGCAATTCATATAACTTATTATGTCTATAAAGATTTTTTTGGAGAAGAATGGAAGGAATTAATGAATGAATCATTAAAGAATGTTGATTTTTTTAAAGAAAAGTTTATAGAAGATTATAAAGATGATCCCTTAAGTAAATTAGATAAAGAAAAATTAAAGGAAATGGTTTATCCGTTAAATAATATTCTCCATACTTAAGTTTTTATTTTTAAAACCATTTATTTAAATTATCCTGCTTTTTTCCGTCAATTATTTCTTTTATATTTATTTTAAATACCTGAAAAATATTTTCTACTGCCGGTAAAATTTGTTTTTCAAGATAATATTCAATATTGTATTCTCCTTTTTCATTTGGAAGTTTTACTTTTTCCCGAACAAGTTTCTTTTTTGTTTCTGTTTCAGCAATATAATATTCTATTAAATCTCCCTGTGTAACCGGGATTTCTTGTTCTTTCATTTTCTTCGCGGCGATAACATGCGGTGAAATAGCTTTATATTCTGAGATTGGTTTTTTTAGTTGTGTTCTAATCATTAAATCTTTTTTGTCAATTTTTCTTTCTTTAATCTTTTTAACTAATTCTTTTACATATTCAAGAGCTTTGATTTCATTTCCATCTTTTAATATCTGTCTTATAATTTTGTTTTGTATCTCTCTGGATAATTTACACCAATCACGCCTGACTGTTTCAAATCCTCTTATTTTCAAATTATTTTCTTCATCAAGCAAGGCATATTTTTTCTTTGCACCTGTTATGCCTTTTCGTGTTGTTACCCATAATCCTCGCTTAAAGAATCCTTCAAGTTCTAAATGCATTACTCCGGGAAGTTCATCATTTAAGTATTGTAATAATTCATTTATTTCTTCTTTTGTTTTTCCATTCATTAAAAATGCAATAGAATCTGTATCGCCATAAATAACCTGATATCCTTTTTTTTCTGTTTTTTCGATTGTCTCTATGTTAAATTTTCTTACATACGCTAAGACTGTTGCTGAAGATTCAATGGAATAATATCGTGCTCCAAAAAATCCTAAATAGCCGTGTGCTGAAGCTGAAAGAACCTTAAATGCATTACTTCTTGCAAGTGTAATTGGATTTTTATTTTTTTTATATTCTGCTTTGTATTGTTTTCTTTTGTTGAATAATTCTTCTAATAATGACGGGAAAAATCCTTTTTCTTTTGAAAAATAAAATCTTGTTTTTTTTCCCTGCAATTCCAGTTCAGGGGATTCAAAACAATTTTTTTCTTTTTTTTCTAATAAGGTTGAACCTGAAATATTGTGCGTTATGATTATACTTGTATGCATAGATGTAAAATCAAACATTGCGATATTTTCATAAAGTCCGGGTTTGGGCTCTAATACAAATGCTCCTTCTACTCCGCCACTTGATTGTCTTTCTTTTATTTCATTGTATCCTGGTCTTTTTTGGGGTATTTCATTAAATTTATTTAAGTTTTGCAAGATATAAGATTCCATATATTTTGATAATCCTGCACGGGATAAATCGAAAATTGGTTCATTTGTTATTTTTGTAAATTCTAATAAATCCGGCCAAAATTTTTCGAAAAGTTTTAATGTTAAAATTGAATCCTGTAAATTATATTCATAATATTTTTCCCAATTATGGTCTTCTATTTTTGAAGAGTGTTTTAATTCAAAATCAATTTTTGTGTCTTGTAAAAATTCTTTTGCAACTTCGTTTAATGAAAGTGTTTCGGATTTCATATATTGTGCATATGCTGTCCTGATGAATTTTAATATGTCAATATGTGTGATTCCTTTTATTTTTCCTGTGAGTTCGATTCCTCTTGAAAATCTTGGTTGTGAATCATCTAAACCAAGTGCTAGTTTTACTTTATGCTTTTCTGCCCGTGCCTGAATATAAGGCAAATCAAATCCGTCTGAATAATAACCTACTAAAAAATCCGGAGAAATTTTTCTTACATATTCTATAAATTTTTCTATTAGTTCTGCTTCGTCTTTTACAAATTCTATAGATTCATTTTTGGTTTTAGATTTTTTCCATGTAATTACTTTTTTGAAGTTTTCGCCGACTAATGATATCATTAAAATTTCTCCTTTACCGATTTGCAATTCATCTGTTTCAATGTCATAAGCTAAAATTTTTGGATTAAATTGCTGGTCTTTTATTTCTTTTGAAGTTTCAAGTTTTATACAGATGTCAACGTCAAGTCCCATATCAATTCCTCCAAATTCTAATGAATTGTTTAAAACTTCTCCTGAAATTTCATACCAATTAAGAGGTTTAATTTGTTTTTCAATTATGTAATGTGTTATATATCCTAAATCATATCCTCTTCTATTTGTTATTTCTTTAATGTCTAATTTATCTGCGACATCGTGAAGGTCTTTATAGTTTGTTGCAAAAATTTTGAGTGCTTTAACTTTTCTTCCCATGAAATTTTTTTCATGGAGTTCAACTGAATCAATTTTTGTTGTTCTTCCTTTTGATTCTATTTTTATTTTTTTTATTTTATCTATTATTTTTTCAATTTGATCTTTTTTTAAATCTTTTTCAAGTATTGCCCAGAGGTAAACTTTGCAGGTGTCAATAATGCAAATTCTTTTTTGATTGTCGTCTCTGCCAATTATCTTAATGTAATTTCTTCCTTTAAAATCAAAGTAATCATAGTCAATTGGAATGAATTTTGTTTTCATTATTCTAAAAAAATGATTTAAGATATTTAAATATATATTCGAATTGAAAGTTTTATATAATTATTATGCAATAAAATATTATGAAAATAAAGGATAAAATTATTCAGGAAAGATTATTGCAAAAAGGATTATTAAATCGTGATGCTGATTATTTAAGGGCTTGTGATAATTTGGGAAGAGAACCTGAAGAAGATCCTTATTTATATGAAAAATTAAAGGTAGACCAGTTATATAATTTAGGGAAAATAAAATTTAATACGGCAGGAATAAAATTTAAATATTAGTTAATCTTATCTATTATTATGATTCATAAAACACATAAATTGTTTAAGCAGATGAAATCTTCTCACCAAATTCTTTTTGCATTTATTGGGGTTTTTGCAGTGGTTTCATTTTGGAGAGGGATTTGGGGTTTGTCTGAAATTTATTTATTTCCTTCTAATCTTGTTTTAAGCCTTTGGGTATCATTATTTTTGGGTTTTTTTCTTTTAATTGGAACTCATAGGTTGGCTAAAGGTTTAGTTAGGCTTTCTTAGATTAGTTAATTATTTATATCTAAAATTCTGTAATTATTTATAGGTCTAAGTACAAAGAAAATTGTTTAGGTAATTTTCGAGTATTTAAACCTCCCTTGAATGAGGAAACAATAATGGGTTTAAATATTAAGGATATTATTTCGAGAAAAGAAATTGAAATTTCTGATTTAAAAGGTAAAACTTTGTGTGTTGATGCATTTAATGCTTTGTATCAATTTTTATCAACAATTAGGCAGTATGATGGAACTCCTTTAATGGATAGTCATAAAAATATTACCAGTCATCTTTCCGGTATTTTTTATAGAAATATTGCTTTACTTGATGAGGGTATTAAATTAATTTATGTTTTTGATGGTAAAGCTCCGGATTTAAAATCTAAAGTTCATAAAAAACGTCAGGATGTTCGGGATGTTGCAGAAGAAAAATACGAAGAAGCAAAACAGAGTGAAGATTTAGGGGGTATGAAAAGGTATAGCAGTCAATTAGTAAGATTGACGGATGAAATGATTAAAGAAAGTAAAGAGTTATTAGAAGCTATGGGCATTGCTGTGGTTCAGGCCCCAGGGGAGGGGGAAGCTCAAGCAGCATATTTAGCTAGGGTGGATCCAAATATTTATGCAAGTGTAAGTCAGGATTATGATAGTTTACTTTTTGGTGCTCCTAAATTAATACGTAATTTAAATTTATCACGAAAAAAGAAAACTTTTTCAGGATATGTTGAAGTATTTCCTGAGATAATTGAACTAGACAAAGTATTAAATCAATTGGGTATTAATCTTGACCAATTAATTTGTATTGGTATTTTAGTTGGAACAGATTATAATCCTAAGGGTGTTCCGGGTATCGGGCAAAAAAAAGCTTTAGAACTTGTTAAAAAGTTTGAACAGCCAGTATTAATTTTTAATGAATTAAAAGAAAGAATTAATAGTTTACCTGTTGAAGATCAATTTGATTGGAAAGAAATTTTTGAATTATTCCATAAGCCTTCTGTTATTGAACCGGAAAATCTTGTATGCACTGATTTTAATATTATAAAGAAGGACAGTAATGAATGTATTGGAGGAAAAATTATCTTTCCTAGGGTTAATGAAAATAAAATTAAGGAAATTTTAGTTGAAAGGCATGAATTTTCTGACGAAAGAATTGATAAGCAAATTGAAAAATTAGCGGGAATAAAAGAAAAATCTAATCAAAAGGGTTTAGATAAATGGTTTTAGATAACATTTAAATAATTAATTTTTTTGCTAAAAATATGATTAAAAATTTAATTCAAGATATTAGTTCATATTTTAATGTTAGAAAAAGAATTTGTAATGCTTATGAGCAAGTGATGGATGAGTCCCCAAAATCTTTAAAAGATTTAACCGAGAAATATTCTTTTAATCCGAAAGATAAAATTAATGTTCATGGTTGTTTTAGTGATCTTTATTCTGTTGAGGGAGGTAAAGTTGGCAAAGTTATTTATTTAGTACGAGCTGGCAGTTTTTTTAATGGTAGGGTTGGCTCTTTAGAAAAATCTTTTGATGTAACAATGTATGAATTTAATAAATTAAAATTGGCTTCTTTTTTGGATGTTCCTGTTTCTGAAGCTTATGAAGTTATACTTGCTAAAAATGTATTGAACGAAGAACTTTGTTGCATGCTTGTTATGAGAGATTTAGGACGAGTGACTTTAGAGGAGTATTATGGGGATGATTACAGGGAGGATTACGAATTAGCTATTTCTTCTTGGGAAGATGCAAAATCTAATTTAAGAAGATTTTTGGCGTATGAGCCTATTGATTTAAATGAAAGGAATGCTATCTGGGTTCCAAAAGATAAGCAAACTTATTTAATAGATAGTGCTTATTGGGATTTTAAGGGTTTACCTACATATTGGTATGATGCAAATAAATTTCGATAATAACATTTAAATTATCTTTGAGATTATTTATTTTATGGAACCTCGTTCATATAACATTTTAGGCAGTGTTGCTATTGTGAATTTTTCTGATGATATTACTTTTTCTGAGAAAAAAAAATTTGCACAAAAAATTATGGAGAATAATAAAGTTGTGAAAACTGTTTTAGAAAAATCAGGAAATTTTAAAGGCAGATTAAGAAAAATGCAAACTAAACATTTGGCTGGTGAAAAAACTAAAGAGGTTTTATATCGTGAAAATGGCTGTGTTTTTAGATTTGATGTTGATGAGACTTATTTTTCTCCTCGATTGAGTCATGAAAGAAATGAGGTTGCATCAATGATTAAAAAAGGTGAAGAAGTTTTTGTTATGTTTGCCGGGGTTGGTCCTTTTTCAATTGTCATTGCAAAAAATTCTTCGGTGAAAAAAGTTGTATCCAATGAAATTAATCGTGTTGCAAATAAATATGCTAAACTTAATGTTGAATTAAATAATGTTAAGGATAAAGTCGAAATTGTTCCTGGGGATGTTAAGCGTGTTGCAAAAAAATTAAATCTTGAAGGTAGGAAATTTTCTACGATTGTTATGCCTAGGCCTCGATTAAAAGATAGTTTTTTACCTGAAGCATTTATGTTGAGTAAAAAAGGAACCAAAATTATTTATTATGATTTTACTCCTGTTGAAGAGATTGATAAAATTGTTGAGAAAATTAAGGGAGAAGCAAAAAAGGCTAAAAAAAAGGTTAAGATTTTAAATGTTAAAAGGGCGGGGGAGATTGCTCCCTATAAAATTAGACTTCGTGTAGATTTTAAAGTCGTCTAATTTTAAATCCACTAAATCTAAGCTTTGCCTATGCAAAGATTGTGCTAAGGATTTAGTTGGTTATAAAATAAGGGTTAGGGTTGATTTTGAAATCATTTAATTTTTCTTTTAAGCAGGATTAATGCGATGATATTTATTATTAATATTATTCCAATGCCTAATATCCATAATATTCCTTTATTTTTGTAGAATTTATCCTCTTGTATTATTTCTATTGTTTTTCCTGTTATTCCGATAAATTCAATGTTATTTTGTGTAATATTTAGTTTTATTTTTTGTTCTGTTGTTTTTTCTCCATATTTTAAAATAAGAATTGTATCATAAACCCCTGGTTCTAGATTTTTTGTATTTAATTGGGTGACTGTTTGTGTTTGGCTTAATCCTTGAATATTATATTTTTGGGATTCTGCTTTTGCGAATATTTCTTCTTTATCATTATATATGATTATTTCAAGAGATATCTGTTTGAAATTACTTGACCATTTATTTTTAATGAGGGTGTTAAATGTTATTATATTTCCCAACTTAAAATCATTAACTTTTATTTCTACGGCTTCAAGATAGTTTTCTTGAACATTAAATTCTTTTTTCGTTGTAATTATTTGTCCGTCATAGTTTATGATTATTCTTGCTTCATATTTCCCCGGATTAACATTAGCTTGCCATTCAAGAATAAATTCTTTTTGTTCTAAACTTTTTAATAATGTTTTATTTGTTTTTAATGTCAGTATTTTTTGTTCTTCAATATTGTATATCTCGATTGTTGCATAAATCTCTTTGATGTCTGAATTTCTTGAATTAAACATTGATATAAAAAAAGTTTCTTTATCGTTTGATTCAATGATATGGATGTTTAGATTTATTTCTTCATTTGCTATACTTTTGACAAACCAAATTAATAGTAAAAGAATCATAAATGCTATTATTATGATTTGTTTTTTATGAAAATTCATTCCAGAGATTATATGTGAACTTGTTAATTAAATCGTAATACGAATGGATTTGCTAACAAAGAGATTTTGAAGATAAATAAATTTAAAAGTTGTGAATTCAATTCTAAATTATGAACCTATAGCTCAGTCTGGTTAGAGCGCCGGTCTTATATGAACTTAATCCGTTTTAGGATTATTTTATCTCATAGATAGATTCTAAGAGAGCCGGAGGCCCTGAGTCCAAATCTCAGTAGGTTCATATATAATATTGCTGAGACTATCTATAGAAATAACTTAATTTGATAACATAATCTGAAATCCTTCAAAAACTTTATATTTAATTGGTGAGTGACAAAAACAAAAGGTTTTTAAATGGAAAATTAATAACTTTTATTATTGTAAAGTTATTAACGTATCTAAGTTAGATTTTACTTTACAATTTAAAATTCGGGACCCTTTCACGATGCATATCTTACAACCCAAACATACTAAATTAAGTGAAAAAGAAGCACAAGAACTTCTAGACAGCTTAAATATTTCTCCGTCGCAATTACCAAAAATTTTATTAGACGATGTTGCATTACCTGAAGGCTGTCAAATTGGCGATATAATTAAAATTGAACGAAAGGAGGATAGTAAATTATACATTTATTATAGAGTTGTAGTTTAAAATGAAAGACAATAAACATTTAATTGTAAAAGAATATTTGAAAGGACATTCATTAGTTGAATCAAATATAACTTCT
>DATDUI010000097.1:0-4140 GCA_035290465.1 Candidatus Nanoarchaeia archaeon
TTTAGTGGCATCTAAAGTAGAATTGATAGTAAAACCCTTAGACTTTTTTAAATCTGTAATTTTAAAATATGGAGAATCAAACATTATTTTCTATGATATAAAAATTCGAAGTCTTACAAAACCTTATTTTCGTTTAGCTGGACAAATAAATTTTGAAAAAGGAAAGGAAGTTACTGATTTTGATGATGATTTAATTTATATGACTGGTAAAGATTTTAAACATTATAACAGTGCAATGAAATATACCTTAAAAGATTTCAAGTCCTTTTCTTTTCAGTTTGGCGTTTTAGCAAATAAAACTGATTTATATTCGGATGTTCCGGAAAAATTTCGTCCAAAATTAGATTATCTTTTTGCCTGTGTTAATAATCCAATAGAAAATGAAAATTTAAAAAAGATAATTCTTGAAACTGAAGAAGTAAGAACAAATGAGATTTTGAATCTTGAATGGTATGAACATTACATGAAACCCTTTACTGAAAAATGGACTAGAGAATTAAGTGATTTGGTGAAGATAAAATTAAAAATTATATAATTAATTTGGTTAAAATGTAGTTATACAACTTTTATTCGTTTAAAAGTTTTTAAATAATAATCCTTTGCTGGTGTCCTAAATCCATTTATTAAAATGAGAGATTTGCTATGAGAAAAGTTTCTCCGATTGAAAATTTTATCTAATTAATCTTTCTAAATTTGTAACTCTCTCTAAAAGTTCTTTTATTTCTTTTTTAGTTTCTTCAAGGATAGTCTTACTATCATTTGGAATTTTACTTTTTTCAATTCCAAAATATTTTTCAGTTTCTCGTCTAAGAATATCAACTTTATCCAATTTTTCCCATTTAAATTCCGGTTCATTTCTTCCAAAATGCCCGTAAGTAGCAGTCTTTTTGTAAATTGGCTTTTTCAAATCAAGTTCACGAATAATATCTGCAGGTTTAAGCGGAAAATGTTTTCTAACTAGTTCTTCAATTTTTTCTTCTGGAATTTTATTTGTGCCAAAACAATTGAAAAAAATTGAAATTGGTTCAGCTAACCCTATTGCATATGAAATTTGAACTTCGCATTTATCCGCTAGACCAGTAGCAACGACATTTTTTGCGATATATCTTGCGGCATACGCAGCACTTCTGTCAACTTTTGAAGGATCTTTTCCAGAAAAAGCACCTCCCCCATGTCGGCCATAACCGCCATAAGTATCAACAATAATTTTTCTTCCGGTTAATCCAGAATCCCCGACAGGTCCACCAATAACAAATCTCCCTGTAGGATTTACATGGAAAATAGTTTTCTCGTCGAGTAAATTCCCGCAAACTGGCTTAATAACTTTCTCAATCATATCTTTTTTAATTTTTTCAAGAGAAACATTTTCATCATGCTGAGTGGATAAAACTACTGTGTGAATTTTTTTTGGAAAACCTTTTGAATATTCTACAGTAACTTGAGATTTTGCATCAGGACCTAAATAAGAAATTTCCTTGCTACGCCTTAGTGCAGTTCTTTTTTGCAATATTTTATGAGCTAAAATTATTGGCAAAGGCATAAATTCCGGTGTTTCATTAGTTGCATAACCAAACATAAGTCCTTGGTCTCCGGCACCTTGTTCTTTATTTTCTGAAGAATCAACTCCCTGAGCGATATCAGGAGATTGCTTAGATAAAGCTACTTGAACCGCACAATATTTACCATCAAAACCATATTTTAAATTATCATAACCTATTTCCTGAATTGTTTTTCTGGCAACAGCTTCGACATCTACATGAGCTTTGCTTGTGACTTCTCCGCCAATTAATATAAAACCCGTTTTTACAAAACATTCTACAGCAACACGACTATTTTCATCTTGTTCAAGAAAAGCGTCAAGTAAAGCATCAGAAACCTGGTCGCAGAGTTTATCCGGATGACCTTCTGCAACAGATTCAGAAGTAAATAAATAATCTTTTTCCTCGTTCATGGGTAATTTAAAAAATAAAGGATTATAATATTTATTGAAAAAAATATTCCTTTAGGAATATTTATATAGGAAATTAATCTAAAATAAATATGTTTCCAGAATTAAGTTCAATAAAGACAAGAAGACAAATCTTAGGAATTAAACAAAAAGATTTAGCAATAAAAGCAAAAGTTTCTCAATCTATGATTGCAAAATTAGAATCAGGTAAACTTGAACCGTCTTATACTATTGTAAAAAGAATATTTTCAATACTTGAAAATTTAGAGCATAAAAAAGAAAAAACCTGTTTGGAGATTATGTCAAAGAATATGATTTGTCTAAAAAAAACAGATTCTATTGAATTAGCATCTAACGCAATGAGAAAACATTCAATATCGCAAATTCCAATAATTGAAAATAAAAGAGTAATAGGAAGTATAAATGAATCATTGATATTAGAAAAAATTATTCAAGGGATAGATAAAAAAGAATTATTTAGAAAGCAAATTCAAGAAATTATGAAAGAGCCTTTTCCAATATTAAATTCTAATACTCCATTAACTTTAGCTTTGCCACTTTTAAAAACTTCAGAAGCAATTCTCATTTGCGAAAAAGATAAAATTTCGGGGATAATTACGAAGTCGAATGTGCTTTAGGGACTTACAGGATTTTATTTTTCTTTTTTGGGGTCACCTCTTTAAGGAGTTTTAATATTTATGAGCCTCTTAATTTTGGGATAATTCTTATTCATAAAAATCAAAGATTTTTCTGCATATGCTTTGTCCAAAATAGTTCCATAGTACTTAGTTCCATTTCTGTAATATCTGAGTTCATCCATAAAGGTTACATCTGCTTCTGAAAATCCAAGTACTTTTAAATAAGCAACTTCTGCTTCATGGGAATTACCTGCATTATACCCCTCAAGAAACATTTTTGCTCTAAGAATTTCCATTAAAATATCATAGCAATAATCTATTATGAAATTCGCATTCATTTTATCCTTAGGAATACTGCTTAAAGATAAATCAAGAAAGATTTTCTTCTCTTCAGCTTCCTTAATCAAAGCTAAAGCTCTGTTTTTATTAGGACTTTGTTTATTAACAATTCCATTCTTGATAAATTCTTCAAATTTTTTCATTTTATAATTCCACAGTTCCTTTCAGAGTAATTCCATTAAGGATATTACTCAACAGAGGCTTGTTTATACTATTAAAAGATTTATAATAATTTATTATAATCTTTCTTTCTAATATCTTATCAAACCTTGCGTCAAGTTCTCTCTTTCCTGAATTAATAATCGCTAAATCAATATCTGATTGCATGGTATCTTCTCCGTGTGCATAAGATCCAAAAAGCATTACTGTTGCTCCAGGAAAAATATTGTAAAGGGTTTGAATTAAACCTGAGTCATAGAGTTGTTTCAAATTATCTGCTCTTTTTAAACCAATTACTTTTTTGTTATCCCTATTTAATTCTATAGCCCATCGGGAGGAGTCTTTATCTTGTTTAGCATTCACTAATCCCTCTTTTTGAAGATAAGGAATGGCCTTCAATACTGCAGGTTGAGAAACTTTTAAGATTCTTGCAATACAATTCATATTAAGAGACATTCCAGCTTTTACAAATAGAAGTCTCATTATTCTCTGTTGCAATAAGCTTAACTTCAGTTCGTATATGTTAACCATAGTTAGAATGTATTAACTTTAGTTTATAAAACTTAAGGTAATCTTTATAATTCTACTTATAAGAGAAATGTGCTTTAGGGACTTACAGGATTTTATTTTTTCTTGCAATGAGGACATCCATTATATTCTGAACTATATAACTTTTTGCAAAATCTGCACCTTATTTGTTTTTCTGTTTTCAGTCTTTCTTCAGAAGAAGATTTGATTGGAGCATTAGACGCTGGTTCTCCCTTTATCATTGAGATAACATTCCCAATTATCATAAAAACTCCAAAGATAATAAAACCAATACCAATCATTTGACCAGTTGAATCGCTTAATGTAGCTTCTTTATTAATAAAACCTAATATTGGGAAAAATACAAAACATATTCCGATTATAAGACCAATAATGCTTCCAGGTTTTACCATTTTTTTATTCTTTACAGAAGTTGTTGAACTTTTTAAAGATTGTTTCTTTTGCTCTGCTTCTTTTATTGACGAGACCCAAAAAATGCAGATAATTGAAGCAATCCATGCGACTATT
>DATDUI010000098.1:0-6535 GCA_035290465.1 Candidatus Nanoarchaeia archaeon
TTCATCACGACAGATTTGGACACTTGGAGATGGACTTGTCAGGTTGTATCTTAATGGGGATACATACTTGGGCTCGGATGACAATGGCTTGGAGAATTCTAATTACTATGGTAGGGTGGTGGTGATAAATTCAGAGAAGGAAATAAAAAAATGACAAAACAATTTGGTGAACAATATGAACTTAAAAGAAAACTTTCAAATGATTCAGCAGGAGATTTGAAAAAGATTTTAGAAGCGATGAAGAATTATAAGCCTTCTAAAGAGGAAGTTGAAGAACCTCCGAATACAACAACAACTCAAGGAAGTGGTTTGGAAGGAATGCTTGGTTTTAAAGATATTACTCCCTCAGATTATATTATGTTTCTAAAACAAGACGGCTCACAATTTGCAGTAACAATTAATTTAGAGTATGGGGGAAATGATTGGTATAATCAAAATAAATTAGCAATAAAAAGTAAAAGACTTGTAAGTGACATAAATGAAGCAATGATTATGTATAGAGAAGTTGTTGATTCTCATATGAATAACAGAATGTTATATCATCCAGATGGAAATGAAGTTAAAAACAAAGTTAGGGAAGATTTGTATAATCAGTTAACACAAAATAATTGGCAGAATTTGAATGCTATCTTTTTTGAAAAGGATAAAGATAAAGGTATTTTTTTAATGAAAAAAGCAATTGGATTAGATGATAAAGGAGAACTAATCTATGATTCAGGGATTAATGTTTCAAGTCCTGTTGAAAATGGCAAGTTAGTTTCTTTAAATGATTTTGATAGTAATGGTTTTCCAAAGAAGGTTTCTGATTTGGATGAGTTTAATAGAGATAATGATATTAAAGTTTATAATCCTGCTAATCAAAAAGTGGTTCGTCTGAGTTCGGGTTCTGTTATCTCGTATCTTTATTGCGGTAGCTATCCAGGTAGCGGTGATGCTTCTCTCGGAGTAAGGTTGTCTATTGCTCGCGGGCAGTAGTGTAGGGGTTCGATTTTTGCAAAAAAATTTAAAAACAAATTATTAATGGTTGGCATGGATATGTAAAATGGTCTAATTGTTATTATTTGAATAAGAAACTTTTTATTCCAAAAACTTTATAATAAACCTTTATTTATTTTTATTATGGTTATTTATTCAATTGGTCATAAGAATCCTGATACTGATTCTGTTTGTGGTGCTATTGCTATTGCAGATTTAGAAAATCAATTAGGAAATGAGACTATCCCTTGTATGCAGGGAGAATTAAATCCTGAAACAAAATTTGTTTTAAAAAAATTTAATGTTTCGGTTCCAAAAATTTTAACTGATGGTGAAGGAAAAAAATTGATTTTGGTTGATCATACTGAAGTGACTCAAACAGTTAATAATATTGGAAAGGCTGAAATTGTTGGGATTATTGATCATCATAAATTAGGTGATATTACCACTTCTACTCCATTAGAAGTTTTAATCAGACCTTTAGGTTCAACTTGCACAATCATTAAACAATTATATAATCTTTATGATAAGGTTATTCCTAAAGAAATTGCTGGTATAATGCTTTGTGCAATTTTAAGCGATACTGTTATTTTTAAATCTGTGACTACAACTTTTGAAGATAAAAAGGTTGTTGATGAATTGGCAAAAATTGCCGGTATTAAGGATATTAAAAAATTAGGTATGGAGATGTTTAAAGTTAAGTCTGCAATTGAGGGGGCTTCAATTAAGGATTTAGTGTTAAGAGATTACAAAGATTTTGATATGAATGGCCACAAGGTTGGTATTGGGCAATTAGAATTAATTGATTTAAGTTTAGTTGAAAAGATTAAAGATGATTTATATGAAGAGATTAAAAAAATGAAGGGTGAAGGCAGACATAGTGTTTTTTTATTATTGACTGATATTATGAAAGAGGGAACAGAGATGTTATATGTAACTGATGATTCTAATATCATTAAAAAAGCGTTTAATAAAAAACCTGAAAAGAAAAGTGTTTGGCTTGATGGTGTTATGAGCAGGAAAAAGCAAGTTGTTCCTCCTTTAGAAAAAGCTTTTAGTTAAAATTTTCCATACGAATCTATTCTGTAATTTCTTAATCTCTATGGAGTTTTTTGGGTAAAAATTTCTTTTGAGGGATAGTATAGAAATGTTTATATATTAATTAAAGTTAACATATGTTAACTATGGTAAATATAAATAAACAAAAGTTAACAATCCTTCAACAGAATATTTTAAGAGTTCTTTTTAGGAAGTCAGGGGTTTCATTAAATCAAAGGCAACTTGCAAATTTGCTTGGCGTGACTCCTCCTGCGATAATAAAAGCATTACCTTTGTTGGAAAAATTAGGTTTTATTAAACTCAATAAAGATAAAGAGACAAAGAGATTTTCTATTGAGTTAAATAAAAATAATCTAAGGGTGATGCAATTAAAAAGAGTTGATAATCTGAAGCAGGTTTATGAATCTGACCTTGCTGATTTCTTAGAAAAGGAATATGCCGGAGCAATTATAATTCTATTTGGAAGCTATTCTCGTGGAGATGATTTGCTAAATTCAGATATAGATATTGCGATTATAGGTAGAAAAAAAAAGGATGTTAATTTAGAAAATTATGAAAAATTTCTTGAAAGGAAAATAATTATTAATTTTTATGAATCTTCTAATAAAATACATAAAAGTCTAAAAGAAAATCTTGCTAATGGAATTGTTCTTGCCGGAGGTTTTGAATTATGAAAGCTGTTAGAAATTTTGAAGAGTTCATAAAAGAAAATATTGTAAAAAAACAAAGTCCTGATAAATCCCGTGCAGAATTTTTAATCAAAGAGTCTGAAAAATCTTATGTTTTTCTGATTAAAAAAATAAAATTATTTGGGATCTCCCCAGAAACTGCTAATGATTTTGTAAAATCCTGCTATGATATTATTATGGAATTGGCAAGAGCAAAAATGCTTTTAGAGGGATATAATTCTTCTGGATTTGGAGCTCATGAAGCAGAAGTCTCATATATGAGAATTTTGGGTTTTAATGAAAATGATGTGCAATTTGCAAATCAATTAAGGTTTTTCAGAAATGGAATGATTTATTATGGAACAATTCTCGATACAGAATATGCTGAAAAAGTAATTGAATTTACAAAAAGAATTTATTTAAAGTTAAAAAAATCTTTAGAGAGAGTTTGAGCCAAAAAGAGGACGAAGTGGAGGAATGAAAAACTTATAAACGCAGAAATTCTAATAAAAAAGAGAGAAAAAAATGGAAACAATATCATTAAAAGAAGTATCTTTAAATTCTAAAATTGCATTATTAAAAGAATTGGGATTTGACTCCGACGGAGAATATGTTTTAGATTTTAAGAGAAATAAAGTTATGGATAGGTATGTAGATATTCCAGTTAAAGTTGAAAATATGGTTATTCTTCCCGGTAGCACAATTATCTTAGACGATAATATTTTGTCTTTGTCTTGCTATATGGAGGAATTTCCGGATGTCCTCTGAACCTTTAGAAGATATTGCAAAGGGTGTAATTAAAGGTACTTTGGAATGGACTGCTGATTTTATTAAACAATTAGCAAAAGGCTTTCAAGAAAATAAATTAAAGTTCATTAGGGATAAGGAAAATATTGAAATTGCAAAAGAGCAATACAATTCTGGAGAATTACAAATTTATAAAACATATATTGAAGATAAGAAAAAATTAATGATTCTTAGGATGGGACTTGTTTTAAGAAAATTAGAAAATAAGGGAGAAAAAGAAAAGAAGCAAAATCTAAGAGAAGACATTATGAAAAAGTATGAAATTAAAGGACTTCATATTGCTCAATTCGTCGAAAATGGAATTTTAAATAGGTATATTGGAATTTTATTAGATGATATTAGTTCTATTGAAAAATTTAAAGAAAAAATAAATGAAATTATTGATAACATAGAAAGATATGTCTTATTTGTTAAAACCACTGATAGCGAACGAATTGTTTTAGAATCTTGTTTAAGGATTACAACTTCAAATTTATCCATGATTTTTATTGTTTCAGGCATGGGTTCTGCTGCAGAAACAATTAAGAAAGTTGAAGAAAGATTAAAAGAATTATTAAAAGAAAATTATGAACTTGAAAAAATGAGTAAGGGTGATAAGGAAAGATTATTTTTTAAGAGAATTTTGGATAAGCAATGAATTCATTTTTAAATTTTATTTGATTATCCCAAAAATTAAATTAGTGTTTAATCACAAAATCTTTTATTAAATGATTTGGCTATTTATTTCAAAATTCTCATACGAATCTATTCTGTAATTTCTTAATATAATCTAGTTGTATTATTAGCAATATGGATGTTTTTGAAAATAGAATTGATGCAGGTAATCAATTAGCTGAAAAATTAATTAAGTATAAAGATAAAAAAGATACAATTATCTTAGGAATTCCTCGTGGGGGTGTAGAAGTTGCTTTTGTAATTTCTCAGAAATTGAATTTGCCTTTAAGTGTGATTATAATTAAAAAAATTGGTGCTCCGAATAATCCTGAATTTGCGATTGGTGCTGTCAGCACTAAAATATTTCATTTGAATAATAAATTAACTAAAGAATTTAATATTGGCAAGGAATTTCTTAATAAAGAAATTAATTTAAAACAAAAAGAAGCAAAGGAAAGGCAGGATTTTTTGTTGGGGGATAAAAAATTACCGTCTTTAAAAAATAAAAATGTTATATTGGTTGATGATGGAATTGCAACCGGAGAAACAATTAATCTTGCAATTAATATTATCAAAAAAGAACTGCCTAATAAAATAATCGTTGCTGTTCCTGTTGCAGATGTAAATATTTTACAGCAAATTAATGCAGATGAAATTATTTGTATCATTAAACCAAATTATCTTGGTTCTATTAGTGAGTTTTATCAGGAATTTTTACCTTTTGAGGATTTCGAAGTTAAAACTTTATTAAAAAATGCAAGAAGTTAAAATTAAAATTGAAAATATTGAATTAAATGGTCTTTTGACAATTCCAAAAAATGCAAAAGCAATTATTTTATTTGCTCATGGAAGTGGAAGTAGCAGGCTTAGTCCAAGAAATCAATTTGTTTCAAAAATTTTAAATAAAAATGGTTTTGCGACGCTTTTAATTGATTTATTAACATCAAATGAAGAAGCTATTGATGACAAAACTGGTGAATTGAGGTTTGATATTGAATTTTTAGCAAAGAGATTAATCAGCATAACTAATTGGTTAAAATTAAATTATAATTATTTGAAAATTGGATATTTTGGTGCAAGTACCGGAGCAGCGGCTGCATTAATTGCTTCGTCACAAAATAAAATTCCTTTTGCAATTGTATCTCGTGGCGGTCGTCCTGATTTAGCTTTAAGTTTTCTTAAAGGTGTTGAATCTCCAACTTTACTAATTGTTGGGGGAAATGATTTTGAAGTAATTGAGATGAATAAAAAGGCTTTTGTAAAATTAAAAACAAAAAAGAAATTAGAGATTGTTTCTGGTGCTTCTCATTTATTCGAGGAAGAAGGAACTTTAGAAAAAGTTTCATCTCTTGCAATAAATTGGTTTAAGGATAATTTAAAATGAAATATTTATTAACTGAATCTGTAAAACATTTAAAAATTCCTTCTGTGAAAGTTGAGAAAAAGCTTTTTACTGAAGGGGAATTATATATTCGAATAAGAGAAAATTTGGAAAATAAGCCTTTAATTATTATCAGCAATATTACGACTGATAACTTTTTGGAATTTTTATTTATTGTTGATGCTGCAAAAAGGGCTAAAGCTAAAATAAAAAAGATAATTATTCCTTTTATGAGCTATGCAAGACAAGATAAAGTTTATAATCTTGGAGAGTCTGTTTCTGGTGCAGTTATTTGTTCTGTTTTAAAAAATTTAAAAATTCCTATTAAAATCATTGATATTCATAATACTGATTTGATTCAAGATTTTGGTTTTGAAAATTTTAGTTTTCTTCCGAGATTATTAACAGAAATTCCGAAAAAGAATTATACTATTGTTTCCCCTGATTTTGGGGGAAAAGGAAGGGCAAAGATTATTGCTGATATTTTAGGTTCTCCTTTAGTGATTATTAAAAAAACTCGTAAAGATCATATTTTAATGCAACTTAAAGAAAAACTTCCGGATAAAAATATTTTAATTGTGGATGATATGATTAGTACCGGTACAACTTTAATTAAAGCTTCTAAATTGTTAAAAAAAGCTGGGGCTAAAGAGATTTATTGTATTTCTACTCATGGACTTTTTGTTGATGATGCAAAAAATAAGTTGCAAAAATCTTTTATTAAGAAAATTTTTGTTTCTAACACTTTAAATGTTCAAGGTTCAAAGCAAATATCTGTGAAAAAAATCGAAGATTTTCTTTTGAAAATTTAAGTTTTGGATAAAAATTCCTTTTAAGGGATAATTTAGTAGTTTGTCCTTTTTTGATAGTTATAAACTTTTAAATAAGATTTTAATAACCTTTTATTTTATCTACAAAGTATGGTGATAACTATCTATAATCATACTATATCTTGTAGTCTGATAAAGCTATGGATTGTCCGTATTGTTCA
>DATDUI010000099.1:0-3825 GCA_035290465.1 Candidatus Nanoarchaeia archaeon
CTTAGTAATTGCAGCTCCTTCTGGAGTTCAACCTCAAACTACTGAGCATTTATGGTTATTAAGAACTATGGGTGTTAAACAAATTGCAGTTGCAATTAATAAAATGGATGCTTTAGAATATAGTGAAGAAAAATTCAATAAGGTAAAAACAGATATTGGTGCTTTGTTAAAAGGTGTTGGTATTAAGCCTGAAAATACTTCTTTTATTGCATGTGCTGGATTAATTGGAGATAATATTGTTAAAAAATCTGCTAAAATGCCTTGGTATAAAGGACCAACAATTTTAGAACAAATGGATTTATTTAGTGCCCCTGAATTACCTACTACACTTCCTATGAGAATGCCTGTTCAAGATGTTTATGAAATTACTGGTATTGGAACAGTTCCAGTTGGTAAAATTGAAACTGGTATTATGAGAGTAGGACAAAAAGTTAAAATTTTACCTGGTAGAATTTCAGGTATTGATGGTGAAATTAAGACTATTGAAATGCATCATGAAACTCATCCGGAAGCTTTAGCTGGAGATAATGTTGGTGTTAATATTCGAGGAGTTGGTAAAAAAGATATTGCTAGAGGAGATGTTATTTGTGAAGCAGCTAATCCAGTTCCGATTGTTGAAGAATTTATAGCTACAATAACTGTGATTAATCATCCAACTGTACTTGCTAAAGGTTATACACCTGTATTCCATATTCACACTGCACAAATGCCTTGCCAATTTATTGAATTAATCTCACAAATTAATCCAGCAACTGGTGAAGTTATTAAAGATCATCCTGATTTCTTGAAAAATGGAGATTCTGCAAAAGTTAGAATTAAACCACAAGGAAATTTAGCTTTAGAAACTCAAAAAGATAATCCTTTTATGAGTAGATTTGCTGTTAGGGATGCTGGTGTTACTGTTGCAGCTGGGATGTGTACTGAAATTACTAAAAAAAAGTAAGTAAATTTTGATTCTTTTTGATTTATACTGCGTTATTTTATTTTTTATGTAGCTTAAACTACACTGCAAAATAAAATGCCTGGTCTAAATACAAAAATAATTCAAAATTTAAAACTAAGAATCTTGATTTTTATACTTCGTTATTTTTCTGCTCATGTACAAAAGTACACTTCGCAGGAAAAATGCCTTGTCTAAATGCAAAAATACTTTAAAATTTTGATTAAGACTATTGATTCATTTTGTAAAAAAATTCTTGAAGTTAAGCCTAAGTTAATTTTAGGCGTTGCAAAATCAAAAAAATATTCTTATTTTGAACCTGAAACAATAAATCGATTTAATAAATCTAAAAAGGTAATTAGTTCCCTTAATGAAGAATTTATTCTCGATATTCCTAATTTAGATAATACAAATTTTTTAATTCGTAAAAGACCTACTACTTCATTTTGTAATTATTCAATGTATAAAATTAAAAATTTTTTAGAAGAAAATAACTTAGAAATTCCTTTTTCTTTTGTTCATATAAAACAACAAGATATGAAATTATTGTCAAATTTATTAAATAAAAATTATTTTTGAGGATTAATTATTATTAAGAGAAAGGTATCTGCTATTTTTATTTAATTTTTTAGATTTTTAAAAGTTTGATTACTTCATTATGTATAACTTTATTAGAAGCAACAATTCCTTTTGATTGCAAATTCCATTCTGAACCCTCATAATCTGTGACTTTTCCGCCAGCTTCCTGTACAATAATCACTCCTGCTGCAACATCATGTGGGATACTTTCCAAAACATAAAGTTCTGCATCTCCCATAGCTATTTGTGCAAATTCATAAGAAGAAGCATCAATGATTTTAACTAAGCTAATTTTTTCACAAATATTTTTTTTCAATTGTATGTGACCTTTAAATTTTCCTCCTGAATAATATAATGATTTATTTATTTCTCTGTTTGATACACTTATTTTTTTGTCATTTGCAAAAGCTCCTTTGCCTTTTTCTGCTTTTAGTAATAAATTTAATGCAGGAAAGTATAATACTCCTAAAATTGATTGATTGTTTTTAATTAATCCAATTGATATCCCAAATAAGGGAATATTTCTTGTAAAATTAGATGTCCCGTCAAGAGGATCAATATACCATGTATATTCTGAACCATTATTTTCCCTAATCTTTTCTTCAGAAAAAATATTATGTTCCGGAAATTTGGTCTTTAGAATTTCAACTATTTTCTTTTCTGATTCAATATCTGCTTTCGTTACAACACTTGCAGCCTCAAAACGTCCTTCTTTATATTCTGCCTGAATATTTCCATAATACTTCATTAATATTTTTCCTCCTTCTTTTGCGGCTTTTATGGCAATTTCTAACATATTAATTTTTACAGATTATAGTTTATTAACTTTTCATAAAATTATTTTAAGCAAAAGCATTTTTAAAGCACGATTTATTTTTTATTATATGGAAAATAAAAGGGTGTATAATTCTTTCAAAGAATCTTTTACAATGCTTTTTGGGGTTTTTTTTGTTGCATTTGGGCTTAAAGGATTTTTGCTTCCTAATGGTTTTATCGATGGTGGTGTTACCGGAATTTCTTTGCTTTTAAGTTTTTTAACTCCGTTTACTCTTCCGATTTTGATTTTTGTGATAAATATACCTTTTTTCTTTCTTGCAAAAAAACAGATTGGAAAAAGTTTTGCAATAAAAACTGTAATTGGTGTATTCATTCTTGCATTATTTTTAAAATTCATTGAGTTTCCATTAATTACTCACGATAAATTGCTTGTTGCAATTTTTGGAGGTTTTTTTATTGGCACTGGAATTGGGCTTTCTGTTCGGGGTGGAAGTGTTTTAGATGGAACTGAAATACTTTCAGTTTATCTGCATAAAAAAACTAATTTTAGCATGGGAGAAATAGTTTTTTTCCTGAATCTTATTATATTTTCTATTGCCGCTTTTTTCCTCGGAGTTGAAATTGCACTTTATTCTATTTTAACATTTATCATTGCGTCTAAAACAATTGATTTTGTTTTGCAAGGTTTAGAAGAATATAAAGGTTTAACAATTATTTCTGATAAAAGTAAAGAAATAAGGTTCGCTTTGATTAAAGATTTAAAAGGGGTTACTGTTTATTCCGGACAAAAAGGGAATATTCAGAATAAAGAAGAAATAGAAATTTTATTTACAGTTATTACCCGTCTTGAAATCACAAAAATAAAAAGTACAATTCTTTTAATTGATCCAAATGCTTTAATCATTGAGCAAAATATATCTGAATTTCAAGGTGGATTTATTAAAACAAGAAAAAAACATATTTAAATTTATTTTTATATCTCTCTTTTAATCTCAATAATTCTTTTAAATGTTAATTCTTTTGGAATAACAATGGCAGAAATAGTTAAAGAGTTAGAAGTTCCTAAAAGATTTAACTATGATTATTCTAAAAAAGATTTGTCTTGTTTTTTAGGAAATCATTTAACAATTAAATTGATTCATGATATCTATTATAATATTGCATTTAGCAACATTTTTTGTGAAAATGGTGCAAGACCTAAAAAATCTTTTCTTCTTGAAGGAGAAAATGGTACTGGAAAGACTTTAGCAGTTAAATGTATCGTCGGTGAATTATTTAAACGGGGAATTAATACTCATGTCGAAGAATATAGCATTGGGACTCATGGTTCTCATTTTGTTGATAAAGGAAGTATTAATTTACAGGAATTTTTTACTAAAGCCCAAGAGAAATTAAAATCAGAGAATGGGATTCAACGATTAATCTATCTTTTTGATGAGGCTGAAGTATTGATGGGGCAGAGAGGAGGAGAAAATCATGATGAAAATGATAAAAGAATTAATACTTTAATGACTAATCTTCAAAAGATT
>DATDUI010000100.1:0-7402 GCA_035290465.1 Candidatus Nanoarchaeia archaeon
TAATATAAAAAGGTTATGATATTATTCAATACCAAACTTTTCTAATATTTCTTTAGGATGTTTATAATAATCATTAACAGCTTTTTGAACTTCTTCAAAACCGGTAATTTTATTTTTATATAATTGATAAATTAATTTAACCCTTCGTTTAAACTCAAGATCAATCTCCTCAAAATTTAATCCATGTCGTTGAGCAATTTTAGTTAAAATCTTGCTATCTCTTTTAAAATAAAATTGATCATCAGCAGGATTCCAAACAAATGGAGTATTAGTAGTTGCAACACCATCGGAAGAAACATTAATAATTTCAACAATTTCTTTTAAACGCCTGGTTTCTTGATTATTAACAATCGCATGAGTCATAATGCAAACACAATCTAAAACATTTAATAACGAAGGAGATAATTCAATTGGAGGAGTTTCCAATCTCCTGATTACAGCATCAACAGAATCTGCATGAATAGTACTAATGGATGAATGTCCAGAAGCCATACCCTGGAATAATACATATGCTTCTTTACCCCTTACTTCACCGACGATAACATAATCTGGATTTTGTCTGAAAGAACCTTTCAATAAAGTGAATAAATCTACTTCACCAATTTTCTTTGCGCCAGTAGCACCCCTTGAAACACTAGGTAACCAATTCTCCCTCGGCAGATTTAATTCACGGGTATCTTCAATTGAAACAACCCTTGCTTCAGGAGGGATAAAGAAAGCCATGGCATTCAACAAAGTAGTTTTACCTGAAGAAGTACCACCAGCAATTAAGATATTCATTTTATATTGAACCATCATCCATAAATAAGCAAGCATTTCAGGACTTAAAGTATTAAAACCAATTAATTGAGGAGGAGTCCAGGGAGTTTTTGTAAATTTACGAATTGTAAAAGTTGGACCTTTACTTGAAATATCTTTAGTATAAGTTGCATTTACCCTGCTACCATCCGGCAAGCTACCGTCGAGAATAGGATCAGCATAAGAAATATATTTACCACATCTTTGAGCTAATTTTTCAACAAAACCGCCAAGTTTATCTAAATCTTTATACACCAAAGTAGTTTTTAAATTTCTAAAAACACGATGAACTAAATAAACAGGAGTAGTCCCGCCATTACATTCAATATCTTCAACAAAATAATCCCTTAATAACGGCTCAATTTCATTAAATCCAATAAAATCCCTACATAAATAATAATAAATTTTTTTGTAACTTTCATAATCCATAGTCATTCCTAATTCAACAGCTAAAAATTTTAAACGCTTATCAATATGATCTAATAAAGATTCCTGATCAGTTTCAACAACACTATCATAATTAATTAAACTCCTCATCGCAAGAAGTAATTGCTCAAGATACTTGCTTTCTTCCCTGCTCAAAACAGGCTCTTCAATTTTATAAATAACCTCAGAAATTTTTGGGTCCCAATAAATATGAATATATGCAAAAGGTTCAATTACACAATATCTAACATTAATAGTTGTTTTATCCTTAACCTTCTTTAACGGAGGAATACTAGGAGTAAAATTAATGTATACTCTTTCAAAGTTTTGTATTTCAGTGTTTGTATTTCCAGCAATTTCCATTTAATCAACCTCAAAATCTAAGACGGTCAAATCATTTAATTTGCCCTCGTTAGATATAAATAATTTATAAGGAGTTGAACCTTTACTTAAAGTTTTTATAACATCCCCATTTTGAAATGTAAGGTTATACGCCTCACTATAATCACTAGTCAAAGTTACTATATTAAGCTTTCCATTTTTTTCAGTATGAACTAAAATATCACCATAATAAATATCTTCCCCCGGTTCACTGTATGTATTTCTACTTTCAATTTCAAAAATTAATTTATTATTTTGTCCGTCGATCATTAAAATACCTTTTTTAATTCCTAATTCAATTTTACGTTTATTCCCTGCACCGCCATGAACTAATGAAAGAACAATTGTATTAATATCCTCCATCATACCGATGGATTGTTCAATTATAGCTTTATCTTGCATCTCTTCGACTTTAGGTTTAACAAAAGCTAAAACACTCCCGATCATAACAAAAGCTATCAAAGTATATATCACAGTTTCAATCCACACCTGACCTCTTTTCATGATTAATTAAATAATAGTTCATTTAAAAAATCTTCTAAAATTAAAAATTATTGCTAATTAAACATAAACAGTATAACCATCATTAATCCATCCAAATCCCTCAAAATACCATTTGCATACGCCATTTTCTTTTCTTCCGGTATTTTGACAGGTCACAGTCCCAGTAGCAGAATTACACGAATATAAAGTTTGACCCGGAGCAGAACAATAATCAGGATTATTGCAATTAATTGGTTTATTGACGTTATCAACTAATGTAGTTTTCATTGGACATCTTATATCCTGAACATCACCATTGCAAATTATCCCAGAAGTGCCCATATCTTTACAACATTTACCGTCTGAAAAAATTGTACCAACCCAGCCACAGGTAATTAATCCACTAGCAAGAGGGGCAGAAGAATAAATACTACAAGAAACAAGACTTTGACCAGTCATAGAACAATAACCAGGAGAATCACAATCAAGGGTAAAAGGAGAATAATCAGATAATGAAGCAGTTATTTGACAAGAATCACCAACATTTGAACATTGTGAATTTACATTATTTGCATTATATAAATACTTTTTAAAAAATTCATCCGCTTCATTGATATTAAGAGATACACCATGCGCTTCATCAAGAAGTAATCTTAATTCTGAATTAATGCAAGAATTAATTAATTTTTGATTAAAATTAATACTCTGATTAAAAGGGATTAATTCATCAGCATCACCATGATAAACTAAAAAAGCTGCATCATTATTTGTAACATAAGTTATAGGGCTGGCTTCTATTGCAACAGAATTACAAGAAATATTATTAATATTACAATCCAAAAAAGCACTAACTAACCCGTCGACAAAATCTTGATTCGAAATAGAAATTACATTTTGAGAATCTCTTCCGAGATTTAACAAATCAAAAACCCCAGATAAAGTAATAACAGCATCGACCCTGCTTGAATAAGCAAGATTGCCCCCAACAGTTCCTTCAAAAGAAGAAATATCATCTGTGGTTCCCAATATTGCACCTAAATGAGCCCCAGCAGAACTACCAACAACACCAATTTTTGTAGTATCTAATTGATATTCATCAGCATGAGCTCTAATCCATCGTACAGCAGCTTTTACATCATAAATTTGAGCAGGAAAAACAGCACCAGTCCCATCAAAATTTGCTAAACGATAATTAATTAAAATTGTACAATATCCCTTTTCTCTAAGAGCTTTAGCAGCACTATCAAACTCACTTTTATCTCCATAAACCCAACCACCACTATGGATGAATAAAATAACTTTTGGTTTAACAGAAGAATCAGGAAGATATAAATCTAAAAATAAATGTTCTCCGTTAATAGTTGCATATTCTATATTTTTTAAATCTTGAGAAACCAAATTAATTTCACCATTAACAGGTTCGATAGCTTCAACGATTTCATTATTTAAACCTTCTCCGGATAAATCAACATTTAAAATGGTAAGATCATTTAATTCCCCTTGATTTGTAATAAACATTGTATAAGGGTTTGAACCCTCGTTTAAAATTTTTATAGTTTCCTCACCTTCGAATGTAAGATTGTATATCCCATTATAATCACTAACTAAAGTCACAACATATAAATCATCTTTTTTTTCAGTATGAACTAAAATATCCCCGTAATAAACATCTTCACCAGGTTCACTATACATTTTCTGACTTTCTATTTCAAGAATTAATTTATCATTTACCCCATCAATCATTAAAACACCTTGTTTAATTTCGAATTCAATTTTACGTTTATTTTCCATACCACCTTGGACTAATGAAAGAACAATCATATTAATATCCTCCATCATTCCAATGGATTGCTCAATTATCACCTTATCTTGCATCTCTTCGATTTTAGGTTTAACAAAAAATAAAACACTACTAATTAAAACAAGTACTATTAAAGTATATATAACAGTTTCAACCCATACTTGACCTCTTTTCATAATTAACTGAAGAATAATTCATTTAAAAGATATTCTAAAATTAAAAAAATCTCTGAAATAAAAGATTAAGAAAAAACAAAACAATTATCTATTGACGTTAATTCATCAGATTCTTCACATTGCTGTTTCTTAATAATTGGAGCAATTTTTATTGCATCAGGTTTACTAGTAACACCAGTTAGAACATAAGTTAAACCACCATTCTTAGAAGGTAATTTAATCAAATTAGTTCCGGAAGGATAATTCAAAACATTTGGAATAGTTTGTTCAACATTACTTATTTTCATGCTTGTTGTAGTTCCAGCACCGGAAATCCCGATAACAATTTCATCAACATCAAGATCTCCAATACTTAAAGAAAATTGAAATTGATTTGAGGATGAATTAAAACAAGTATATCTTCCATTAAGAGTAACTTGCTCAAAAATTCCAAAACAAGAACCAGATTCTTCTAACTCTTGCCCAATCATATTATTAACTATCACCCAAACAACAGATACAGCTCCGATTACCATTGCAATCATAATAACAGTTGCAACAATTCCTGAAACACCACGTTTATTTAAAATCATTTTTGAATTTTTAAAAATTTAAATATCTAATTGATAACCAACCTGTTTTTCGCTACACATAAAAGTTCTTTGACCACTTTTTGAGTCACCGATTAAAACAGGAATTAAAACTAGTTTATTTCCACCTGAAACTTGAGAAGAAACATCTCCGGAATATGTTGCACCTTGATTTAATCCGGATGTTGGCCAGCCACTGCTTAAATCAACAGTTTGATAACTACCATCACTTAAAATTTTCATTTTCATCCCAAAAATAGGAACATTTCCTAAGTTTGCAATATATAAAACACCACTTGAATAACTCGCTTCAAAACTTACATCCATACAAACCAATTCAATATTTTGACCATCAAATTTTGTAATAGCTTCTTTAGTTAAACCTCTAAACCATAAAAATATAATTAATGCAATTACAACAACCATTGCAATTAATAATACTGTTGCAATAACCGGCGATACACCTTTCTTTTTTTCCATCTTTTTTTCCATCTTATTTAATATAGTTTTTTTTACTTTTTAAATTTAATTGAAATTTTTTAGCATAATAATTCTTCTTTAATCCTTGAACTAGTACAGCTAACCATACGAGTTTTATCATTTTTATCCTTGCTGAAAATTATAGGAGTAATTGCAATTGAATAAATTGTTTCATTTAAAATATATCTATCGGTTTTCTCCTCATTAATATTTAAAGTATTTTCATTGCTTAATGCAAATAAAACTGCATTTTCAATAATTATACCCTGACCCATATCAAAATAAGAAGATAAATCAATAGTTGCTAATTCTTGACTTGGTTGATTAGTCCCGTGAATAAAATAACCGGCAACATTAAATCGCCCATTATTTTTTAAAGTAATATTCAAACTATTTCCTGAACATTCAAATTCAGAAAGATAAATTGAAATACCATCAGGGCAAGTCAAAGAATCAGCAGGGACATAAGTTTTCATCCATTGATAAACAATTGAACCCATAACAATTGCACCGGTAACTAATAAAATATACCCTATCATAATGCTTATCCCCCTTTTATTTTTATTATTTATCATTTTAACCTTCAACAAAATATTTTTCGCCTTCAATTTCTTGAGAGATTACAAAATAGAAATAATCTCCGGATTTTAAATCAATAGGGTAAATTATTCCATCAATTAATATTTTAACTTCACGACCCTGAGGATAATAAGTTACTGCATCATAAGTCTGACCTTCAATTTCAAAAGTATAGACATCCCCTTCAGAAGTTCCACCAAGGTTTACAACAATATTGCCGGTTGTTTCCTGATAACCCGCAACAACAATCGTTTCTTCATCCCCAAAAATAAAATATAAATTCTTACCCTCACCGGCATAGATTGAATAAGATTCGGTAAAATTCTCAAGCAAATTCTTAATTTCCATTTCACTAAATTCATTATAAAAACCATAATCTAAAACTTCTCCGCTTTCAATCCTTAATTCTTCTCCAAGATCATAAAGATTAACAAAACTAGTTCTTTTTGAATAATTCAATACTGAAAAAAAACCAATCATTGATATAACTATAATCATTGCAGCAATTAAATAAAATTGTCCACGTTTATCATCCCTTCTCATAATAAAATAATTAATTTTAAGTTTATTAATGTTTTCATAGATTAATTACAAACGCAAATCTCCACCAATATAGCAAAATATCCCATTAGGTTTTACAATTTGCTCTAATTGAAACAAAAGATTTTCTTTTAATTTTTCTGCAGAATTTCTAGTTGCATTTAAACAATTATTGCCAGTAACACGAAATTCTAACTCCGGAGAATTAAAAAGTTTAAAAGCCAAAGCTAAATCAAAATAATTTTCTGAAAAATAATCAATTAAACAATTTTTCTTTAAAAGATTAACCTGCAAAAAAGGAAAACTTTCTCCGGATAAATTTCCTACATCAACACCATAAATTTTCAAACCGGTTTTATCACGAGTACCATATGCAAACCTTGAAAACCAAGGTTCATATTCATTTGGATATCTTGACGATTCAATATTCCCACGATTACAACCGCAACCTAAATCTAAGATTATTTTTCCATTTAATTCATAATCTAAAATGTCTAAAACTAATTTCCATTTTTTATTTAATGACGAAACAATAAAACCTTTTTCCGGAAAAACATAATTTTCAGAAATAGATTTCAAACATCCGTTATCAATCTCTTCAAAAATTAAATTTCTTAAATTTTTTTTGGAATTCGATAAATTATCAAAAGGATTCATAAAATAATTAATAGAATTTACAACCCGAACCATTTTAATTTACTTTTTAAAATAAAATCAATTAATTAAACATTTGCAAAAAAGATAATTCCATGTGGCATCACAAGAAGACCGAAAGTTTACACTTACATTAATCCCGAAGGTAAATCAAAAAGTTGTAAGTGTGGGCTTGAGTTACAAGATGCCACCTTTCAATATTTTGAGGAGATTCAAAAACTTCAAAAGTATAGTCTTTTGATAGTCCCAGAAAATTTAATTCTACAAATTTTCTGAGGAAACCAGCGGGTGTCATTCCAAGTGATATCCAAGAAGACTCAACAAGATATCACCGCTCCGCAATTTGAGGAAGCTTAAAAGAAACCAGCGGGTGTCTTTTAGTAGACTCTGAGGTTTGCTCATAATTAATAAAAAAGCTACCTTCACCCATTCTCAGCTCTGCTACCTGCTAAGCACCTTATCAAATGTTTAGGGCTGCTTGGTTCCCCACCTGACCCAGTTCGCATCTGCAAGAT
>DATDUI010000101.1:0-10254 GCA_035290465.1 Candidatus Nanoarchaeia archaeon
TGAAATTTAAACGCATTCAAAAGACGATACTTTTGAAGTTTTTTTAAAAAGTGTGTTAAAGATTTTAACAAATCCCCTTTTTAATATTGAATTTTTCCCACATCCCCCAAATTATTACTAAAGTAATAATTTGCCTTTAAGCTATAGAGAATTATAAAATAATTCTCTAATACCAAGAATTTTCAGGGGAGAATGAATTCTTGGGTGTGCTCAAGAAACAAAGTTTGCAAGTTTCTTGACAAAAGTAAACTAAACCAACGTTAATTCAATTAATTTACTTTGTTAAAATCTTATTATTAAACACACTTTTTTAATAATTAGAACTTGTGTAAACTTTCTACTCTGTTAAAGCTTGAATACCCCCATTAAAGAATACTTTGAATTGCCAAAGAAATTACTATAACATTCAAATTTTGGAAATTTTTGAATAAATATTAATTTTTTTCGATTATCTGGTCTTTTACCATTTTTCCTTTTTGAGTTAGTTCATAAAGCCTTCCAGTCTTGTCTTCTGGATTTAATAATTTTACAATTTGGTGTTTTTTGAATTCATTAAGTATTTTTGAAGTATGGTTTAATGAATAAATAGCTTTTTTTGCGATTTCTGTTGGTGTTTGTGGACCATTAAGGTGGACAATAATTTCCCTTCTTTGTTTACCTCTTTTTATCCAGCTAAGATCTTTAATATTTTCCGGGGTTTCTTTTTTATTCATTATAATTAATTAATAATAGTATAATAATAAGCTTACTTCAAATCTATAACTAATATGTAACATAAATTTATATATTTCAAAAATTTAGTTTTTATATGGGAGTTAATTATGAATTTAGAAAATTTTTGACTTTAAAAGCTTGTCAAAGATTTATTGATTGTTTTTCTTTGGATTATCTTATTATTAAAAAGGAGATTGCTGTAATTAATCTTAGATCTAACGAGGTTATTTTTTTAGTTTTTTTAGAATATTCCATTTGAATGGATTCGCATTTTATTTTATTAATCTTATTCGTTTTAAATAACTGTTTAATTATGGCTACAAAAAAACAAATTGAGGCTTCAAAGAAAAATATTAAGAAAGCTCAAGAAAAATGGAAAAGTATGACTCATCGGCAACATGCTTTGGTTCAGCCACAAGGTAGAGCAAGAAAAAAACTCGGAAGTATTGGTGAAGGAAATTTTTTTCGTATTACTGTAAGACCGAAAGGTGAATTTGTTAGCTATAAAAATCATGATATTGGAAAAAAGGGGCATATTGAAAGGGTTGCGGGCAGAAGGTCTTCCGGCAGTTGGGCTACTCATGCTTGGTTAATTGCTAAAGGTGATGCTAAAGTTGTTAATGGTGTTTTAGTTGGCAAGACAAAGGTTGCAAAAGAGGTTATTTCAAAACTGAGCAGTAAACCTAAAATTGTTAAGGGAGACATATTTGAGGCAAAGCCAAAGAAAAATGTTCCTGAAAAAAATAAACCTACTTCTGTTATGAAAAAGGCTCAAAGAGAAAATATAAAAAAAGCTCAAAATGCAAGATGGAGAAAAGAATAAGATGAAAACTAAAGAAAATCTTGCTCAAAAATCTTTAAAAGATATTGAGTTAGAATTAGATTTGCCTGAATTTTCTAAAAAAGATTTAGATTTTGAATTTACCAGAAATTCAATTGTGGTTAAAGCGAATAAAGAGTCAGATCAAAAAATAAATAAAAAAAATTTTTTTAAGGAAGAAAAAAGTTCAAGATCTTTTTTTTATTCTGTTAAGGTTCCTACGATTAATCCTTTAAAAGTTAAAACAGATTTTCAAAATGGGGTTTTAAAAATTGTTGCTTCAAGAATTTAATAAATAATTGCTAATAATTTTTTTCAATTATCATTTCAATTATTTTTTCTTCTTTTTTCTCTAAAATCTTATCTCTTGTTATTTTATATATAATTATTTCAAGTTCTTTATTTGTAAATTCCATATTAATTTTATGGAAAATTTAAGCCTTTAAAATAGTTTCTATCCTTGAGAATACACTTCGTCGTCTTCCTGATAAAAGTTAGGTTTTGCTGTTTTTGTCCCTAAATGGTCAATTGTATTGTTGCAAAGGTCATTAATACTGTTTTTCAGGATACATTGTGTGCTCATTGGGGTAATTTCTTTGCAAATAATGTAATCGTGAATCTCTTTTTGAGTTTTTTCAGAGTGAAAGAATTTTTTTAAATCTTGCATATCTTTAAATCCTGCAACTAAAATATATGAAAACTCTTCTCCTATTAATTCATAAAATGTTATTATGTTTGGATTTTTTGCTATTCTTTCTTCTAATATTGGTTTACCTAGTTCTTTTCCATTTGATGTTAATTTTGCTTTGCACATTACAAAAATATTAATTCCTAATTTTGAAACATCTAAATTAATAGTATATTCTTTGATTACTTCCTCTTCAAGTTTTTTTCGTATTCTTCCAACTGCCTGACTTGAAATTTTTAATTTGCTTGCTATAGAAGTATCTGAGATTTTTGCGTTATTTAATAATAATTTTAACACTTTTTTTTCATTTCTTGTTAACCACATTTTCCCTCTTTTATATATCTCCTTTTTAATTCTTAAAACTGTTTATGTTTTCTGGATAATTTTTGGGTATTATTTATCCTAAAACCGTTCACCGTCTTTTTGTTTAATTACTAATTAAATTAGCCAAAAAGCGTTTAAATATTCAACCTTGAAGGATTAAACTTTTTATTGAATTTTAGTTTCAAATTGAACGCTTAAATTTATATCGCGTCTTTTATTATGCAAGATGTCGAGGATAAAATGGGTGATGATATTGTAAACATTGTTGTTGAAATCTTAAAAAAGAATAGTCAAAATGGTTTAACTATTACTGAATTAGTTTCTCTTTCAAAATTGTCCCGTTCAGCAATAAGAACTGCTTTGGCTAAGTTGGAAGGAGCAAAAAATGTCTATGTTAGGCAAGTTGGTATGGCGAAAGTATATTTTTTAATGGGGGGTGTAGAATGAGGTCTGATGTTGCTTTTTTATTTTTGATGATTTTAGGTTTAATTGTAGTAAACAGCAGTGTTTTAATTGCAGTTGGTGAAGTTAGCGGAAATTCAATAACTGGTATACTTAAAGAAGAAGAAAGACCAAATCAATTATTTGATATCATTTTTGAAATTGATGATTCTTTGATTTTAAATATTAATGAATTAGTTACAAGGGTAACGTTTGAGAGTTTTGGTACTGAACCTACGCCTGTGAATTTAACATATATTATTGTTGATGAAATGGGAAAAACTTTGCATGTTGAAAAGGATTATATTACTGTTGAAACTGAAAAAGTATTTACTAAAAAATTTGAAGGGTTAGATTTAGATTATGGAAAATATGCTATTTATCTAAAAACTCTTTATAATGTTGATGTTGAGGATGATTTTGTTAAAAGATTTGAAATACGAAGTAAGATTAGTAAATCTTTAGGTCAATTATTTGATATTAAATTTAGTCTGGTGCAAGGGACTGTGAAAAGTCCTGATGAATTGGTGGCACATGTTATTTTTGAGAGTTTTGGTACTGAACCTACTCCTGTTAATTTGAAATATGCGATAATTAATGATGTTGGTGATGTTGTTTATTTAATTGAAGAAAATACTATTGTTGAAACTGAAAAAATTTTAACAAGGGATTTTAAATCATTAGTTTTAGATGATGGGGAATATACTCTTATTTTAACAACTTTATATAATGGTGATGTTGAAGATGAATTTAGGCAAAAGTTTGTTGTGAAAAATTTGGATTATTCGTGGATGGTTTGGAGTTCCGGAATTTTAAATTTTGTTTTGGTTTTTGTTTTAATTTTTGTTTTGAGGAGGAAATTTTAATGGATAGCAATTTGGTATTATTAACTTTAGATCTTGGTATTCCAAAATTATGGGAAAATACTTTGGTTCAAAAATTCCCGGAAACTTCTTTTGTGATTAGGGGGGGGTCTTTTTCAGGGGCAAAATCTTTTTCCGGTTTATTGCAAATTCATGAAGGAGAGTTTAACGAGATTCAAAAATTTTTAAATAAAAACTTTTCAAATATTATGCTGAATGATTTTCATTCTGATTCGAATCTCTTTTTTTGTTTGGATAATAATTCTAAATTGGTCAAACCTTTAAGTCAAACAAGGTGCATTATGAATTGGCCTGTTACTTTGCAAAAAGATTTTAAGAGGATTAAATTAATTTTGAATGAAGATGAAGTTGAAAATATTTTGAGTAATCTTGAAAATTGCAGGATTGATATTTTGAGTTTTTCTAAAGTTAAGGTTGATTTTAGTTTTAATGAAATTTTGACTCCTAAACAAAAAGAAATTTTGTTGCCTTCTATTAAATATGGTTATTATGAATTTCCTAAAAAAATTAATCTTAATTGTCTTGCTCAAAAATTAAATATTTCGCCGAGTACTTTGTGTGTTCATTTACAAAAGATTGAGAATAGGATTTTGAATTTGAACTATCATGATTTATTTTTTGGGGTTTAAAATTAATTTTTGTTTGTTTTCCGGGGTCATCTGAATTTTTCAGGTGACCCCTCGGGTCCTTTTTTAGATCCTGCAGAGGGTACAAAGAATTTTTGAGAAAATTCTTTGGAACTTCAAAACAAGTATATTTTGAAGTATTTGAAGCAATTCACAACCTCGCACAAAATTTTTCTAATTTTACTCTTGAATTTTTTCCAGTTAGAATTAAAATTTTTACCACGAAGTTGTTCACCCGACCATTACGGTCGTGAGTTCGAATAAAAAAGCCTGCAGAGAGATTTGAACTCCCGACCTACTGCTTACAAGGCAGCCGCTCTACCACTGAGCTATGCAGGCTTAATAAAATTATTAATTATTTAGTTTAAAAATTCTTTGGAAATTTTAGAAATATTTATTCTGTTTTTTTCTTAGCAACTTTCTTTTTTACAATTTTCTTAGTTGGTTTCTCTTCGGTTTCTTCAGTAATTGGTTCTTCAATTATTTGTTCTTCGAGAGGTTTTTCAGTTTTGTCTTTTTTAACTGGTTTTTCTTTTACTTCGAATTCTTTTTCGATTTTGAAAACTCTAATTTCGCAAAGTGAAAGTGGATAAATTTTCTTTAATTTTAAACTAAGTGTTTTTTGCAACTGATTTCTTAAAATTTCTTTAAAGATTTGGTCAGCATCTTTATCTTTGACATAGTTAATTAATTCTTCTTTTGTTTTATCTCTTAAAGCTTTTCGTACTCTTCTTGAAACTTTTCTTCGTGTTACAAGGAATGGCTTTATTCTTACTTGTGCATCTTCTATCCTTGTTGAGAATGAATCTTCTACATAGTTTGTTCCTTTTCGAATCATTCTTTTTAGGTAGTATGACATTAATATGATTTCTTTTGGTATTGTGGTAGCTTCTTTATCCTGAACTTGAACTTTTAAATTTAGAATTATATTTTTCCCTCTAAGAATTCTTGTTAGATCGTATTTTATGTATTTATTATTTAATTCTTTAAGATCATAAGCTTGTAGTTGCGTAGTTTTACCTATGATTGGAATTTCTATATCATAAAATCTTTTTTTTCTTTTTGCGATTGCCATTTTTATTCTTGTATTTGTTTACCTGCCCTTGTACCTTTTCTTTGATATTTAGATTTGTTGCATTCTTTACATGTATACATAATATTTGTTTTTTTAGTTGTTTTGGTTTTTCTTTTGAATTTTGAAACTGCCGGTTTTGAACCCCATTTTCCTTTATTTCCATAACCCATTCCAAGTCCTCTTAATTTTGCTCTTGCAATTCCTCCTCTTTTTAGAGTACCCCTTTTACCACCGGTTGAAACTAATTTGATTTTTTGATCTGTTTTTTTCTTACAACTTGGACAATATCTGTTTGTTGTTTTTGGTATTTTCATAAGAAGAGTAGAAAATGTCCTTTTATAAAGTTTTTTATATTAATGGTCCCGCACTTATTTGTGAGAATAAAATTTGAATCTGGAGAACAGAGAAGTTTTTTAAAAAAAGTTTTATTTAATTCTAATTGTCCGTCGTTAAGGGCGTTTTTGCAGTTTGGTTTTGATGTCCCTTATTCTACATTAAAAAATTATTATTCTGAAAAAAGGCTTTTACCGGAAAAATTATTTTATGATCTTTGTGCTTTTTCTAAGATAAATCCTTCAGAATTAAATGTATTATTTGTTGATGAACATTGGGGGCAGATTAAAGGTGGAAAGGTTTCTAAAAGATAAAATGGAAAGTTTAAATATGGATATTGGTTCTTTTTTGGATGGTGAAGGTGAAGATTGAATTAAGTAAAGGTGATTCTTTTTGGATTGTTTTAGTTATTCTTTTTATTGGTGTTGGGTTTGTTTACGGATATGGTGGGAATCAACCTTCTACTATGGGACACAGTTGGAAAGAGATAAATTTTGATAATGAATTTTGTAGATTTGTAACTGGAAACGATTGTGGAGGTGTTGGTAGTCCTAGCAGTACTTGTGTGGTTAGTTCTTGGTCTCCTTCTGCTGATACTGTTTGTAGTGGAACGAGTTTTACTCAAACAAGTAATTGTGGAACGACTAGAAGTGTAAGTGGGACGAAGAATTGTGTTGTTGCAAGGTGTTCATCATTTTCATCAAATAAAGGGTGTGATGTTGGTGGAGTTGTTCTTTGGTCTCAATGGGGTTTGAATCAGGCTCAATGTCTTGCTAAGTGTGAAGCAGATACAAATGTAGCTTGTTGTCATCATGAATCTTCAAATTTCTGTGCAGGACGTGCAGTGCCTTCAGTTCCAATTTTTCAATCTGGTATTTCTGCGGCTGCATGTAGTGGTGCTACAGATCTTAGATGTACTGCATTATATACTGCGAAAGCTGGTCCAGGTTATACTACTTGTCCTGCAAAAGATTCTACTTGGTGTATTGCTTCTGGGCAAAGTTATTCAAGTCATTATTGTAGTGGTGGGTATGTGTATATTAACTGTAAGGAAACTGGAATGTTGGATACCAGTGGTAAATGTTGTGGGATTAATACTAAATATTGTACTGGTGATGTTATACCCATTTAGATTTTTTTTGTTAATTTAGTTATCTGAAAATTTTATTTGGATGATTTTTTAAAATTATTCATTTTGGATTTTAATCTTGTGAAAAAATAATTAATTGTCTAAATTCTAAAAATTTTTTTGGAACATTCAACTGACATTGTTGTTGAAGTAATTGAAAAGTTCAATTCTAATAATAAAAAAATGGTCCTGCCAAGAATTGAACTTGGGTTTTATCCATTCTGCGAACAAGTTCTCAGGAAGATTCAAGAAAATCTTGAACTCGTCAAGGATATGTCTTAACCATTGGACTACAGGACCATAAAAGACACCCGCTGGTTTCTTTTGAGCTTCCTCAAATTGCGGTTCGGTGGCATCTTGTTGAGCCTCCGAGGATGCCACAAGGAATGTGACACCTGTTATTTCAATTATATATTATAAGAAATGTTTAAATATCTTGGTATTTATTTATAATTATGAATACAAAAAGTTTGGTGATTGGAGGATTATATCTTATATTCGGATTATATTTTGTGAATTATCCTTTTAGTTTTGTGAAAATCCCCGCAATTATCTCTAAACTTGATCCGTGGTTAATTTTTATCGGCGGTATTTTTATTTTATGGGGAGCGATTAATTATTTTAGATTAAATCGGGTTCGTGTTTAAAATCTCGGATAATTCCTTCTTTAACTAAATATTTATATATGTTATTTTCATTATTTCTGGTATGTTTTTTAAGGGTGAAAAGAGAGGTCAGATAACTATTTTTATTGTAGTTGCAATTGTTTTAATTGGGTTTGTTATAGGTTATTTTATCCTTAGAGATTCTTTGTCTTTAGGTGATGGTATTCCATCTAATCTTGAACCTGTTTATACTAGTTTTTTATCTTGCTTAGAAGAAGATGTTTTAGTTGGTGTTGATTTATTGGAAACTCAAGCAGGATATATTGAAATTCCTCCATTTGAAGCAGGATCGACTTATATGCCTTTTTCTTCTCAGTTAAATTTTTTGGGTAATCCTATCCCTTATTGGTATTATGTTTCAGGAAATAATATCGCAAAGGAAAATGTCCCGACAGTAAAAGATATGGAAAGTTCTTTAGCAGGTTTTGTTGATAAAAAAATTTTAGATTGTGATTTTCAAAGTTATTATGATAAAGGTTTTATTATAACCGTTGGTGACAATGCTAAAACTGATATTAATATTGTTGATAAAGAAGTGAGGGTGGATATGGACTTAGATTTAGAAATAACTTATGGCAACGAGAGTATTTTAATTAATAATCATGATTTAAATGTTAAAACTTATTTGGGTCAATTGTATGATTCTGCAAAAGAAGTTTATGATTATGAACAAAAAACTTTATTCTTAGAAAATTATGCTGTTGATACTTTACGAACATATGCTCCTGTTGATGGTGTAAAGATTAGTTGTTCTCCTTTAATCTGGTCTGCAAATGATGTGTTTAATGATTTACAAGTTGCGATTGAAGCAAATACCGGTGCAATAAAAACTAAGGGTAATGATTATTCTTTAACAAATGAAATTAATAAATATTTCATAGTTGATTTAGATGTTGATGCTGATGTTCGATTTTTGAATTCTCAAAGTTGGGCTTATGGATATGAAGTTAATCCCAGTCAAGAAAGTGTTTTAATTGCTAAACCTGTTGGTGATCAACCGGGAATGAGTATTTTAGGATTCTGTTATGTTCCATATCATTTTGTTTATAATCTAAAATATCCTGTACTTGCACAAGTTATGATTGGTGAAGAGATTTTTCAATTTCCAATGGCAGTTGTTGTAGAAGGAAATAAACCAAGAACTGCTTTAGATTCTCAAGCATATAAAATTGCAAGTCCTGAAATTTGTGAGCATAAAAATACTTTTGTCGAAGTAAATACTTTTGATGTTAAATTAAATCCCGTAGAAGCAAAAATATCTTATGAATGTTTCAATGATTTTTGTGAGATTGGTAAAACAAGCTATACAAAACCTTTGGTTGAAAAATTCCCTCAATGTGTTAATGGTTATATTTTAGCACGGGCTGATGGATTTAGGGATGCAAGATATTTATATTCAACAATGGATTCCGGAAGTGTTGATATTATCATGGATAAACTGCATGAAGTTGAAATTAATTTAAAATTAGACGGAAAAAATTATGACGGAAGTGCACTTATTAATTTTATTTCTGAAGGTTATTCTAAGACTGTTGTTTATCCTGAGCAAACAAAAGTTAATTTAAGTGAAGGTCAATATGAAATTCAAGTTAGTGTTTATCAAGGTTCTTCTATTGGTATTCCTGAATTGACAAATGAGCAATGCATTGATGCACCTTCATCAGGTTTAGGTGGACTTTTTGGTTTAACTGAAAAAAAATGTTTTGAAATTAATATTCCTTCACAAGTTGTTTCAAATGCTTTAGCCGGCGGTGGCAAAGAAAATTATTTCATTTTAGATTCTGAACTGGAAAGTGCAACTTATTTAGAAATTAATTCAAAGAGTTTGCCTCTTCCTAATAGTTTAGAACAATTACAAAAAAATTATATTGAATATGAAGCTCAAGGTTTGGAGGTTGTTTTTAGATGAAAAAATTTTTATTAAATATGAAAGGAGGTAAAGCTTAAAAGTCTTTGAAGAGTTATTAGAAAATGGATAAGAATGATTTGAAAAAAATTTTTGAAAAGATTGCTGAACTGCAAAAAGCAATTGAAGATTTTGAAAAAAAATATCCTGAAAAGAAAAAAAAGTTAGTTGTCAAGGATTCTGATTCTTTGCAATATAATAAGTTGTCAAGTGTTGATGATTTTAAGAAGATGATTGAATTAATGTTTGAGTATTTTGAAGATTTAGAAGATGAAGAAGATATTAAAGAGTATTATAGAGAAAAAGAAGCAGGAACATTGAAAATGAAGACTCTTGAAGATGTTGAAAAAGCTTTAGGTTTATGATGTTTAATGTTAAGTTAAACAATGATTCTGAAAAATTTTTAGAAAGATGTGATGTAGTTTTGCAGAAGAGAATTATTCAAAAATTGAAAATGTTAAAAGAGACTCCATTTATTCACGATGCTAAATCTATTATTGGAAATGATAAACAATTTAGGATAAGGGTAGGAAAGTATAGAATTATTTATGAAGCAGATTCTGTTAATAATGTTATAAATATTATTAAGATTGGCAAAAGAGGTAATGTATATGATTAATAAAAATAAAAATTTAATCTTTGGAATTAT
>DATDUI010000102.1:0-2874 GCA_035290465.1 Candidatus Nanoarchaeia archaeon
TATCCTGGATACTTGCAAAACACATCCAGATCAATGCCAAAAGTCCTAAAAAAATCACCTCAATCATAGATAAAAAAGGTAAATATAATTTATAAAGCTATTTTTTATCTTTTAAGAATTCTTTTTTGTTTCAATTCCCAAAGTTCTTAATCTTCCACCTTTTTTATAAGGATGTTTCTTTTTATCTTTATATTTATCTTTCCCCTTATTTCTTCTTTCAGAATCATTAGTCATAAATAATACAATAAAAAAGAATTTAAATAAATTACTAAATACTAGCACGGTTGTATTTTAGGGCAAGTTTCAATACCAAAAGGTTGAATTTTTGATAAATAATCACAAGTATAACTCTCACCATCATTAACATCTAAAGAAATCTCATTCATTTGAACTTTATGCATCAAAATACAATATTCAGACTTTGCATTATTTTCACAAGCTTTTTGGCAATCTTTTGAAATGCTGGCAAAATTATTTCCTTCTAAAAGAATATTAAAGCCAGTCATTAAATTTGGAATAATAAAAGAACCAAGAATCAAAATAAATAAAGCAACAATAAAAAGAATAATCCGTATCCTTAATCTGTCAATTCTTTCTCTTTTCATGATAAAATATAATTCAAAAGAATTTATAAAAGTTTATAAGAATAGATACAAAAAAAAATTATTTTGCAGGCAAGATATCGCAAGTAATCGCTGGACATTTATCAACACCTAAAACAGGAGCAAAGGATAAGTCCTTACAAGTATAAGATTTTCCACTTTCAAAAGAAATATTTTTATAAATTGGAACTTGAGGGACTTTATCTTTTTCAAATAAAAGATTACCATTCTCATCTTTCAATTGCTCATCTGTAGTTCCTTCAATAGTCTTTTCAATTTGCAATACTCTTGAAGCAGTACAAAATTCATACTTTGCACCAGTAGAACAAGCAATTTGGCAAGCCTGAGCAATTTGATCTACATTATTTTGCTTTATCCAAGGAGTAAATGTTTTCCAACCGGTAGTAAAACCGATAGCTAAAACAGCTAAAACAATTACACCAAGAATCATTAATATAATTGCATTAACACTTAAACCCTGACCTCTTTTAGTTAACATAACAAACTAATACTAAATAGATTTATAAATATTTCTTAAACATTAAGGAAATTCATATTCTACCATAAACTTAATTTCCCCGTTAGACATTTGTTTGTCAATAACATAATAAAGTTTTCCATCATATTTAACATCTAAATAATTTTCAGGATTTAACGCCAAATTTTTATAAAATTGAACCTGTTCTTCAATAGCACTTACATTTTCTAAAGAATTTATGCTAATAAAATCTTTATTTAAAATATTAAATGAAAAAGCAAAACTCAACAATGCAAAAATACAAATAGCAACAACACCAATAACTAAAATTACAATCGGAACTTCTCCACGTTTACTTTTCATTAACATGAATATTCTCCGGAAAAATCAAATTTAATTTTAGGATTTAAATAAAATCTGGACATATAATAACAAATAGACATGGAAACCGGATGAGAAGGATCAGCACCAATAATAGCTCTGGATATAACCTGAGATAAAACAACATCATCAACAATAAAATCCATGTTCCATCCAAAAAAATCCCCTTTTACTAAGGATTTCGCAAGTAAGGGAGAGAATTTCGATTCAAAAGATTCAAAATTATTTTGATTAACAGAATCAAAAACAAAATCTTTATTTTTAATTAAAAAGCCTGAAAAAGATTTTGTAAAAATTAAATCGCTATTTATATGATTATATTCACTAAATTTCTTTTCACCACTTAAAAAACCTCCAAAAGAAACAACAAAAATAGAAATGCTTAAAATAATTACAATTACAATTGTAGCAACAACCCATGTCAAAGTTTCCCCCATTTGTCCACGGCAATTATTCATTTTTTTCTGTCTTCCTCACAACGGATAAAATTTTAATAATATATTCATGATTCTCTTTATCTAAAGTATAAAACATCCGATTAAAACAAATCGGAAAATTTTTTCCATCCATGTTGCAAAGACCCCGTAAATTTATATTTCCAACAGAAGTTTCATTAACAAATTCACCAAGTAAGTCTCCTTTTGTATCATCAAACTCATAAAATTGAACTAACACAAAAAATTGATCATCCTGCCAATTTTGATAATCCTCAACATCAAAATTTAATTTACACCTTTTCAAAAAATCCTTTTCAAAATTTTCGTTTAAATTATTACCTTCTAAGATATTTTCATTAATATAACCCCCTGAAGAAACACAATCTGCAATTTTATTTGACAAAATTCTTAATTCAGCATCCCTCACATCATACGGCTTGCCATAAAATGATGCAGCCATATAAGCAATTGCTCCTGCAACCAAAAATAAAATAAAAAACCAATAAATAGAGATAATTCTATCCCCCCCACGACAGTTAAGTTTTTTCATTTTTTCTCCCTCACAGTTATTTCATAAAAATTAGTTTTTCCATCATTATAAAAATATAAAGGACTCACATCAACATCACTAAAAAAAGAATAAGAATAACCACCCTTTTCATGTAACCTTACTGTCACGATATTTTTATCAATACTAATAATTTTTCCCCCATAATTTTCATCGACATTCTCTAAAACATCTTTAAGATTATATGTTATCTCCATTCCAGGCTTAGCCCCATCAATAATTAATGCAATTTCTTTAGCCAATTTTTCTTCTAAAGGAGAAACATCGGCAGACTTAATCCCCAAAAATGCAATTAAGATTGAAAGAAATATTAAATTTAAAACAATAAAAATAATATTTTCAATTAAAATATTTCCCCTTTTCATAAGGAATCAAATAAGAAATAATTAATAAATGTTTAGAAAATAA
>DATDUI010000103.1:0-4059 GCA_035290465.1 Candidatus Nanoarchaeia archaeon
AAAATGAAATAGAACATAAAAAAGACAGAAATAAACATTTAGCAAATTCTTCTTGGGGAAAATATGGGTTCTTGTTGCAAAATGCAAAAAGAATTCAATCAATTAAAGCAAACGGAAAATTAGGATTTTGGGAGTTTAATATTTCTTTTTAATGATTATCTTATCTTTTGTAGCTTTCGCTTCTAATTCATCTCCTTCAGAAATTTCCGAATCTTGTAGAATTTTCTTTGGAAGATTTATTTTATATTTATAGTAATTTTTTCCATTATATTCTCTAGATTTTTCCTTTATCACCTTCATTTAAATATAATAAAATCAATCTTTATAAAGATTAGGGACCGAAATATTTAAATATCTTAGGGACCTAAATAGATTAATTAAAAATAATTAAAAAGGGTAGATACAATTTAATAGAATGATAAAAGGGGAACAATATTCAGTAATTGATTTATTTTGTGGAATTGGGGGGTTTAGTAAAGGATTTGAAAATTTAGGGTTTAACATTCTTTTGGGAATAGACAATTGGGAAATTGCATTAAAAACTTTTGAAAAAAATCATAAAAAAACAAATGCGTTGCACAAGGATTTAAGAGAAATAAAAAAAGAAGAATATGATAAATTTGTTGGGAAAGTTGATGTAATAATTGCAGGACCACCTTGTCAGGGGTTTTCTATGTCAGGAAAGCGAAATATTGAAGATGATAGAAATACTTTATTCCAAGAAGTTATTAGATGTGTTAAGTATGTGAATCCAAAAATAGTAGTTATTGAAAATGTTTTAGGACTCTTATCTATGAAAAATCCAGAAGGAAATTTTGTTAAAGATATAATAATCCAAGAATTAGCAAATTTAGGTTATCAAACAAAATTTAAAGTTTTGAATGCTTCAGATTATGGTGTACCTCAAGCAAGAAAAAGGATTATTTTTATTGGGTCCAAGATTGGAAATATTGAATTTCCAAAACTAGAAAATAAAAAGATAACTGTTGGTGATGCTTTAGGAAATATTCCTGATACTTTTGAAAACAAATATTTAGAACCAAAAACAAAATTTCAAAAAAAAATGGCTTTAGGGGGTATAAAAAAGATTTATAATCATACTCCAATGAATCATAATGAAACTGTAAAAAAAAGAATAACTTTCGTTCCTCAAGGAGGAAATTGGAAAAATGTCCCATCTGAATATTATCAAGTAAAAGGTGAACATAGTAATAATTATAGAAGATTAGATCCAAATAAACCTTCCATTACAATAAAACATGCAACTAAATCTATGATCATTCATCCTATTTTTAATAGGGTGGTTACGGCAAGAGAAGTTGCAAGGCTTCAGTCTTTCGGAGATGATTTTATTTTAGAAGGGAATGTTTCAGAACAACAGCAGCAATTAGCAAATGCTGTTCCAGTATTATTAGGAGAGGCAATAGCTAAAGAAATAAAAGAGGCCTTAAATAATGAAAGATAAATTTACTTTTATTGATTTGTTTTCTGGAATTGGAGGTTTTAGACTTGCTTTTGAATCTCTTGGTGGAAAGTGTATCTTTAGTTCAGACATTGATGAAAAAGCATCAGATACATATGAACTTAATTTTGGAGAAAGACCTTCTGGAGATATAATAAAAATTTCTTCCAAAGATATTCCAGATCATGATATACTCTGTGGAGGATTTCCTTGCCAACCATTTAGTATAGGGGGTTTAAGGAAAGGATTTCAAGATACTAGGGGAACTCTTTTTTTTGAAGTAGAAAGAATAATTAAAGATAAAAAACCCAAAGCATTTTTTTTAGAAAATGTCAAAGGTTTAATTAATCATGACAAAGGAAGAACTTTCTCTACAATAAAGAAAAAATTAACTGAATTGGGTTACGAGTTACATTATCAAGTTTTTAATTCAAAAGATTATGGAATTCCACAAAATAGGGAAAGAGTTTTTATTATTGGATTCAATCAAAAAACCAATTTTAAATTTCCGGAAAAAATTAAAACTAATACTTCAATAAAAGAATTCTTAGAAAAAGATGTTAAAAACCATGAAATAACAAAAATAGCAAAAACACATATAAAAAATCACCTAAAAGAATTTAGAAAAAAGAACGGGAATATTTCAAAAGAAATTATTCTCATAGCCACAGAGATTAGACCTTCTAGGTGTATAATTAAGAAAGATGGAATTTCTCCTTGCCTCACAGCTAAGATGGGAACAGGGGGAAACAATGTCCCCGTATTAGTGAACGAAATGAGAAAGCTTACGGTTAGAGAATGTTTAAGGCTTCAAGGATTTCCAGAAAGCTTTAAGATAAAAGAAAATTATGGACAAAGTTATAAACAAATAGGGAATAGCGTTACAATTTCAGTAATAACTTTAGTTGCAAAAGAGATAGTTAAAGAAATTATTTAGGCTTTACTACTAAGGTAAATACTCCTTTACTCCTTCCAGAACCAGTAGTTATAATAAAAGGAATTTTTTCGGATTTACTTAAATTTCCTCTTTCATAAAACCAATTTGCCAAAAAAGGCTCTTCAAAATTTCCTGTTCCTTTAAATACAAAATCAGAAATCTTTTTTATTGTATTAATCATCTCGAAAATATTTTGGTTAGATTTAGTTTTTATTCTTTTACAAGAATCTAAATTTAAATTCTCTTCTTTGAAAAAAGATAATATTTCTTGTTCATTAGTTTTCCATCCTCTTAAAACAGATTTGTTTTTTTCTAATTCTTTCTCATTACAATAAATTGAAGCCCCTGCTCCAAGTTCATAATTCCCAAAAACTTTTTTGAAGGTATTTGGAGACATTTTTAAGATTTGATATTTTATTGAATCTATTCTTTTTATTGAAATTCCACTTTCAGGAATAATTTTAAATTTTATCTTCTCAAGATCATTTTCCTCTAAAAGAAAATCTTTTTTTTGCAATTCTTCTAAAGAAATGTCTTTAGTTTCTATTAAAAAGACATCTGATTTTGGTAAAACTTTTTCTCCATTTATTTTTCCGAATTTTTTTGTATTGACCCTTACTGCAAAAATTTCTGAAAGATCTTTTTTATTTATCAGTTTATTCCAGAAAAGATTTTTTTTATCTTTGTTTAATTTTTTTACAAAATTTACTTCTTCTATTGTTCCCTCTTTAGTGCCTTTATTCATTTTTCATTAATTTTATAAGGTCTTCTTTAATTGTTGGCCATTTAAGTTGAATAACTCCTCTTTTTTTCTCAGATTTACTATCTTCTCTTATCGCCCTATTCCAAGCTTGAAAAGTTAATTTACCTACTGGAATTGCACTTTTAGAGTTTGATTTTGACAAATATTCTATCACATCATTTGATTTTGACCAATAACCTTTTTTAAAATCCCCATAATAAATATAATCTGGTTTTTGATTGCTTTTTGGTCCAAGAACTACAAATCTTTCAATAAACTTTTTTCTATGTAAATGCATAAAAGAAGCTAATCTCTTTACGACTTCCGGAAACTTTTTTTTAAAATCTGTTGCACTTAATCGATCTTTCTTTTCTCCCTTTCCATTTAAAGTATCATCTCCCCAAATAAATAATCTAAAATCATTTTTCAAATTTTCAGAAATGTTAAATTCCTCTTCAAGATATTTTAAGAAATCTTCTATTGGTTCTTGATGAACACTATTACCAGAACCTTTTTTTATACTCAACCTTATCTGTTTTTTACTCTTATTCATTTCAATTAATAAATCTGATTTATTAGGACCTCCTTCTTTTTTACAAATAATTCTAGAATCTCTATAATTACTAAACGATTCTTTTATAATTCTCTTAAATGTTGTATTCAAATCAGGGTAAATCTTTTCATTTATCTCTTCTTTTATTTGTGTTTCATTATCAAAACCATTTTTTCCCATAGTAAATTAAAAGAAAACTATTTTATAATCATTGTTTGGTCCCTAAAAATATGAAAATGAAATAGAACATAAAAAAGACAGAAATAAACATTTAGCAAATTCTTCTTGGGGAAAATATGGGTTCTTGTTGCAAAATGCAAAAAGAATTCAATCAATTAAAGCAAACGGAAAATTAGGATTTTGGG
>DATDUI010000104.1:0-29217 GCA_035290465.1 Candidatus Nanoarchaeia archaeon
AAGAAAATTCAACGAAATTAGAAATATGCCCAGGATTAGGAATTAGTAAACCAATAACAACGCCAGTTACTAACATTAAACTAATAAAAATAATTAATTTATTACACCTCATGCAATCTTTAAAGAGATTTTGTATTTAAATCTTTTTAAAAGAAAATTCAAAATATAATAAAAAGTTTTATAAACCATTTTTCCAAACAATTATCTATGGCTGTAAAGGAATCAAGTTTTGAAAAAATTCAAAGATTAACAAATACTCAAGTTAATATTAGAAATGTAGCAACATCTGCACACATCCACCACGGTAAAACTGCTTTTACAGACAATTTACTTGCAGCAGCAGGAATGATGTCCGCTAAAGCTGCCGGGGATTTAGAAGGTGGAATGGCAACTTGGCAACACGCAGATGAACAGGAAAGATTAATGACTGTTGATTCAGCAAATGTTTCTATGGCACATAATTATCAGGGAGAAGAATATTTAATTAACTTAATTGATACTCCCGGACACGTTGATTTTGGTGGAAATGTAACTCGGGCAATGAGGGCAATCGATGGAACTTTTGTTTTAATTTGTGCAGTTGAAGGTATAATGCCTCAAACTGAAACAGTTTTAAGACAAGCATTAAAAGAAAGAGTAAAACCGGTTCTTTTCATTAATAAAGTTGATAGACTAATTAACGAACTTAAATTCACACCAGAGCAAATGCAGGAAAGATTCCTGAAATTAATTGATGAATTCAATCATTTAATTGAACAAATTGCAGAAAAAGAATTTGGGCAAAAATGGAAAGTAAATGTTAACGACGGAAGTGTTGCTTTTGGTTCAGCAAGAGAAAATTGGGCATTATCAATTCCTTTTATGAAGAAAAAAGAAGTAAGTTTCAAAGATATTTATAGACTATACACTGAAATGGATCATGAAGAAAGAACAAAATGGATTTGGGCTAATGCTCCACTTTATGATGTCATCCTTGATATGGCTGTAAAACATTTACCTAATCCTATTGAAGCACAAAAATATAGAATTCCAAAAATTTGGCATGGAGACCAAAGTTCAGAATTTGGAAAATCACTTTTATCTTGTAATAAAAATGGAGAAGTTGGTTTTGTAATTACAAGAATTATAATTGATCCTCGTTCTGGAAAAGAAGTTAGTGCAGGAAGACTTTATTCAGGAACAATAAGGGCTGGAATGGATGTTTATTTAAACAATTTAAAATCTCCGGCAAAAATTCAGCAAGTTTTAGTTTATAATGGAATTAAACCAGAACAATTAGAAAGTGTTCCGGCAGGAAATGTGCTGGCAATTACAGGGATAAATGCTGAAGTTGGTGAAACAATAACTGAAAAAGAACAAACACCTTTTGAAGAAATCAAGCACATTTTCCAACCAGTAATTACAAAATCTATTGAAGTATTAAAGACCCAGGATTTACCAAAATTAATTGAAATTTTAAGAAAAGTTAGTAAAGAAGACCCTTCATTAAAAGTTGAAATTAATGAACAAACTGGTGAAAGTTTAATCTCAGGAATGGGAGAATTGCATTTAGAAATTATTGAAAATCGAATTAAAACTGAAAAAGGTTTAGAAGTAAAAACCTCAGCACCGATAATTGTTTATAGAGAAACAGCAAAAAAAGAGTCCCCGGTTAAAGAAGGAAGAAGTCCAAACAAACATAATGGTTTCTTTATTAAAGTTGCTCCATTAGATGCAGAGCTTGATGATGCAATACAAAAAGGAGATTTGCCTGAAACAAGAATTAAAAAGAAAAACGATCAGGTTACAAATACTCTTTCAGCGATGGGCTGGGGAAGTGATGAGATTAGAAATATAAAAGATATTTACAAAGGAAATATTCTTTTTGATGAAACACGTGGAGAAGTTCATATTGGTGAAGTAATAGAAATGGTAATGGATGCTTTTGAAGAAGTAATGGATGCTTCACCATTAGCAAGAGAACCTGCAATGAAAATGAAAGTTTCATTAGTAGATATTAAACTTCATGAAGATGCTATTCACAGAGGTCCGGCACAAGTTTATCCTGCTGTAAGAGACGGTATTAAAGAAGCATTATTACAAGCTAGTCCGGCAATATTAGAACCTTTACAGATTCATGTTATTGAATGCCCTGAACAATTTATGGGGGCTGTCACAAAACTTGTTGGAGGAAAAAGAGGTCAATTGCTTGATATGCGACAAGAAGGAAATCTTTCAATTATTAAAGCAAAAATTCCGGTTTCAGAAATGATTGGTTGGAGTAGTGATTTAAGATCTGCAACTGAAGGAAGAGGAACTTCATCATTATTAGACCAGTTATTTGAACCTGTTCCAATGAGCATCCAAGACGAAGTAATTAAGAAAATTAGAGAAAGAAAAGGATTATCAGAGAACCAGTAAAACTAAAAATTTAAATACTTTTTAACATCTTTTAAATTATGGAACCAGTTAATATTAATAAACTTAATGAACAAGTTATTTCTCTAAAAAAACAAATGGATGAAATTCAAAGATTTATTTGTGAGGATCTTGAATTTGTAAAAGGAACAGAAGAAGCATGGCAAGAAATTGACGAAGGAAAATGCAGAACAATGTCAAAAAAAGATTTCTTAAATGAAATAGAAAAATGGTAAAAATTACTTTCTCTTTAATGTTTGAGAGAAAATTAAAAAAAGTTAATGAGGATTTTAAGATAAGAATAAGAAAATATATCGTAAAAATTATTGACAATCCTGAAATTGGAAAACCCATGAGGTATAATCGAAAAGGAACAAGAGAAGTTTATGCAGGACATTTTAGGCTTTCGTACGCTTATTTTCAAAATGAAGAAAAAATAATTTTTTTGGATGTTTATCATAAAGATGAGCAATAGATAAACCTCGAAAATAATAATTTTTATAAATCTAATTCTTCATTTATTTTAATGGAATATAGATTATTAAATTTAAATAATAAAAAAGTAAATTTAGATATTATTATTAAAGAATCCATTTTATTTAGAGATTCTAATCTTTGTTGCGAGATGCGTTTTAAAACAATTGACGGTGCAATAGTCCCGGAAAATTCTTTGGAAATTTTGGGAAGTACACTTCTTGAAAAACAAGGGGGTTATATGGGAGATACAAATGTAAAATATTTATTTGCAAAAGAAGATGTTATTCCAAAGGATGCAGATTCAATTATTATTAATACTGCTTCAAACATGGGAATTTTTTCAGAAGGAAAAACAAGGAATTTTAGGGAAGCATTTTATGCAAAAAGATGATAATTTTGTATATAAATTCTTATAAAACAATAATTTATTCTATTTTTATTCATGAAAGAACATTATAAAACAATTTGCACTAAATTAGATAGCGGACAAAATCTAAAATTAATTGGATGTAAACATGGAGACTGGTGGAATAAATCTGATTTTCATTTAAGGAAAGAAGAATATATTCAATCTTTAAATGGGGCAGATATTTTAGTTCTTGAACAACCGTTTTTAGCAGAATTTTATGAAGAGCCTTTTTTTAAAATGATTAGTCAAATTGCTTATAATAAAAATATGTCTATTTGTACTATTGACCCTTTAAATCAAAATACAGATTCCCTTAATGATAAATTTTATGAAAAATATATTGAATCTAAAAAATTTTGTATGGCTTTTGAAGAAGGAAATGGAAATTTAATTTCAATGTGTGAATGTCATGAAAAACATCGCGAACCTTTTGATGTTATTAAATATGCAAATACATTAAGTGATTTTTGGTTTAAAATTTCATTTGGAGAATTTGACTGGAGAAATATCCGTATTGCTAAAGGTTTAGACGAAGAAATCTCAAAATTAGATGTAGAAAATATTTTAGCAATTCATGGTGGTTTTCATACTAGACCTATTCATTTTTATTTAAAAAATCCTAAATTTCGTGAAACAAAATTAAGAAGAAAATATTCTGAATTTGAAATGCTTGGAGAAAAAGGGATAAAACTTTACGCTCCGGCAAAATGCGAAAATAAACAAGAACAGGCTTGGAAAAGAATAAAATAACTTATAAATAACAAATTCTTATTTAATCCATGCTAAAATATTTTCCAAATATAAAAGATTATTTTTCTTTAGCAGTAAAATTATTTTTGATTCTTTCAATAATCAATTCAATTTATTATCACCTTTGGCATTTAATGTCAACAAGCATTTTTTTATTAATATTAATGTTCATTCCGCAGGCAATAAAAAAAAGTGTAGATATTAGAATTCCGAAAGAATTTGAAATTTTATTATTAATATTTGTTATCATAACATTATTTTTTGGGCAATTTAATGGGATAATTGCACCTTTATTTTTTGGAATAGCAATAAGTTTTATTGGTTTTTTAATTTCATTTATTCTCTATGCAAGTAATCAAATCAAAAAAAATCCCTTGCTGATAATATTATTTTCCTTTAATTTAGCTGTCGCATTTGGTTTTGGTCTTGAAATTTTAAAATATTATCTCAAATTTCTTTTAGGTTATGAATTAAGTTTATCCACTTATACTTATTCGATGATGAGCATGACTTATGTTATTATTGGGGCACTAATTGCCTCAATTATCGGTTATATCTATATGAAAACCAGAATGAATTTCATAAAACAAATTGTTAAAAAATTCATTAACTCAAATCCCAACAAATTTTCTTTAATAGACGACCCAAGTGAAATTCTGGAATTAATTAAATTAGGGGAAAATGAAAAATTAGAATTTAAATCAACATTAAGAATGAATTTGTATCTTAAACAAATTGATAGAAAAATTGAATTTTCTGTGTTAAAAACATTGACTGCATTCATGAATTCTAACGGAGGAAAATTATTTATCGGAGTAAATGACAGCGGAGAGATTAATGGAATCTCACAGGATAAATTTGAAAATTATGATAAATTTAATTTGCATTTAACAAATTTAATCAAAGATAAAATCGGAAAAGAATTTTTACCATTTATTAATATGAAAAGTTTTTTAATTGAAGGAAAAACAATTGTTGAAATTGAATGCAAAAAAAGCGACAAGCCTATTTTCTTGAAAGACAACAAAGATGAAGAATTTTTTATTCGTGCAGGACCATCGAGTGTGCAATTAAACGGAAGAGAATTAGTCGAATATATCTCTCGAAGATTCTCTAAACATTTATAAATTTCTTTTGTCTTATTTCCATTATGGAGAGCGAGGTGAAAAGGGGGCAAATAATTTATTCTTTTTTATTATTAGCAATAGTTTTAATTTTTGCATTTGCTTTTTTAATTCCCTCAGATATTCAATTAATATTTACCGGTAAAGCAATTGTTAACAATACTATTTGTACACCTCAATGGAGTTGCACTGCATGGTCTCCTTGTCTTGGTGATAGCCAAATAAGAAGTTGTGTTGATGTCAATAGTTGTGGTAATCAAACAAATAAACCTCTGGAAGCATTAACTTGCGGAGTTTGTGAACCAAATTGGCAATGTGGAGAATGGGAACCGGAAGAATGCCCTGAAACAGAAATACAAAGAAAAGAATGTAAAGATTTGAATAATTGCGGGACAATTCGTCTTAAACCTGCTGATACAAAATCTTGTACCTATTTTAAGGATTTTGGATGGATTTATTGGTTTATTATAATGTTACAACTTTTAATGATTCTCCTAGTTATTTTATTAATTATAAAAAAATTTGATGATCTAAATAATCCTGATCGTAATTTAATCAAAGATTATCAGGATTATCCTCATTATTCAAAAGATAATCCTTATGGTCTTACTGAATTTCAACGTTTTTTACAGCAAAACCCGGAATATGCACAAGAAATTATCCAAAAACACCAAAATAGTCAACAAAAAACTCCTCAAAAAACTCCTCAAGATGATCAAGAGTATATGCCTAAAACTTCTTCTCAAAATTACCCTGAATATATCCCAAAAATGCCTCAGATAAATCAAAATAATCCACAGAAAATCCCCTTAAACAATCAAGATTATTATATCCCAAAAATGCCTCAGATAAATCAAAATAATCCCCAGAAAATCCCATTAAACAATCAAGATTATTATGTTCCAAAAATGCCTCAGATGCCTCAAACTCCGCAGAAAATCCCATTAAGCAATCAAGATTATTATATCCCAAAAATGCCTCCGCAAAATAACCCCCAAAAAACTTATCCAATTAATCAAAAATTTATCCCTAAAAAATTTCCCCCCAATCCTGTAAACCCACAAAATTTAAGAGATAATCCCCAATAACATTTATAAATGAAATTTAATTGTATATAAACATGGCAGAAAAAGAAAGTTCATATAAAATTCAAAATATTGTAGCAACAACTTCTTTGGAAAAACCTGTTCCTTTAACAAAACTTGCTCGAACACAACCAAATACTGAATATAACCCTGAAACATTTCCGGGACTTGTATTAAGGATAAAAGAACCAAAATCAGCTGTACTTGTATTCTCATCAGGAAATCTTGTATGCACAGGAACAAAATCTGTAGCTCAAGTAAGAGAAGTAATTGACGCAGTAATAAAACAATTAAAAAAAATTAATGTCAATATCACTATTACCCCAAAAATTACTGTACAAAATATTGTAGCTTCCGGAACGATAAATCTTAAACTAAACTTAAATTTCTTAGCTTTAGAAATGGAAAATACCGAATATGAACCGGAACAATTTCCAGGATTAGTTTACAAATTAATTGAACCCAACGCAACATTCCTTTTATTTAGTAACGGTAAATTAGTTTGTACAGGTACAAGAAACAAGCAACAACTTGAATTTAGTATGGAACAACTTTTAAAGAATGTTAAAAACGCTTTAAAAAATTACGAAAAAGCTTAATTTTTATAAATATTTATATATCTAAAATAATATTATTCTTATTATGAAAAGAGGTATGTCTGAATTAATTTCTAATATATTATTAATTATCCTGGTATTATCTATTATCGGAACAGTTTGGTCGATTAGTTATAATTTGTTTTTTGGCAAAGGAAAATTTGTTGAAGCACAATCCAGATTATTAAGTACCCGTTTAGATTTAGTAAAAGTTAATTCTCAAAATATCTCTAATTTTGAAGTGATTGTAAATAGATATAGTGGAAAATTAAGAATTGAAGAAGTAAATATTTATCCCGGGCAAACTCCTTCAGATTTTGATTTAATTTCAGTTGTTGACATTTCCGGAAGTATGTATTCAAAATTAACTCCGTTAAAAGTTGCAAGTAAAAATCTCGCCGAATTAATTAATGAAGGAGATATACGTATAGGATTTGTTGCTTATAGTGTTTCTTTTCTCCCAAGTTACTCAACAGATTTAATTAAAGATATTATAATTTTGCAGAGCGTTGCTGATTCTTGGTCAAGTCAAACTACTACTTGTATATGTTGCGGAATTAATCAGGCAAAAAATAATTTTTTAAATCAATCTTCTCCTGGACGTGCAAAAGCAATGGTCTTAATGAGTGACGGAATCGCAAATGAAAAATGTTTGGAACAAGGAACAGGAAATGCAAAACAAGACGCAATAAACGCTGCACGTGATGCAAAATCTGTTTTAAACGTAAACGATAATTTTGTTCTTCATGCTATTGGTTTTGGTCAGGATGCCGATGAAATCACTCTCAAAGCAATTGCAAATGAAGGAGGCGGGCAATATTTTAAAGCAGCAAATGGAACTGAATTAATAAAAATTTATGACCAAATCGGAGATGAGATAAAAATAAAATATAAATCTATTGAAACTTATGTAAGATTATCTGTTGTATTTTATAATGAGACTGATGTTTATATAGAAGAAAGGAAACTTCCGGAAGTTTTGGAAACAAAAAAATATTCTTTTGATTTAAGTAAAATGAATAATGTTACACTTGTAGAAATTTATTCTGTTGCAATTGATTATCAGGGAAAAGAAATAACCCGTAATTTTGTTGAATCAATAGAACTAAATTAATCTTGAATATTTCTAAATATTTATATATTATAAATAATATTTTTATATTATGAAAAGAGGCTTAGGAAATTTAGTAATAACTTTGATGATAGTTCTTTTAGCACTATCTCTTGTAAGTATAGGTTGGGTAATTGTTTCCAAAATTATGATTAAAGAAAATTTCAAATCAGATGCCCAGGCACAAATTTTAAACACTAAAATTGAATTTTCTTCAGTTAATGTTCAAAATATTTCTGAATCAAAAGTTGTTGTAAAAAGATTAGCGGGAAAATTAAAATTAGAAAGTTCAAAATATACTTCAAAATCTTCTGAAGTAGATATAATTACAGTAGTAGATTTATCCGGAAGTATGAGCTGGGGAGATTGCAAAAATGTTACTAATAATTGTTGCATAACTAATTTAGGCGGAGATTATAATAACGGAACTTGTTCTAAAGTAGCCTCAAGCAAAGAAAATACTTGTATTAATACTTGTTTTGGAGTCTGGAGTAATAAATTAACACCATTAAAAGATGCAAGTAAAAATCTTGTAGATACTATCGATAAAAGTAATAATCGTATAGGTATCTCTGCATATAGTAATAACATAATTTCAGGCTATTCAGCAGACTTGACAGAAGATACTGTTCTTTTAGACAGTAAAATAAATTCATGGACTGCAAACGGAGGAACATGCATTTGCTGTGGAATTAATAATGCTGTTTCAAGATTATCTTCTCAATCTACACCGGAAAAACCAAAAGCAATAATAGTTATGAGTGATGGAGACGCTACAGTAACATGCCCTGTACAAGGAACAGGAAATCCGGAACAAGATGCAATAAAATCTGCTGTGACTGCAAATTCCAGTTTAAATACAGATAATAATTTTGTAATTTATTCTATTGGTTTTGGTCAGGATGCTGATGAAATAACTCTTCAGGCAATAGCAAATGCCGGAGGAGGACAATATTTTAAGGCAATAAGTGGTTCAGATTTAATCGAAAAATATCAATCTATTGAAGAAGAAATTTCTCAAAAGTATCGTCCTGGTGAAAGATTTGGTTATGTTTCAATTGTCTTTTATAATCAAACCGATATGTATGAAGTAACCGAAGATATGCCTGATGTCCTTCAAACTAAACAATATACTTTTGATTTAAGCGAGATGGGAGAAATTACGCGTGTTGAATTATATCTTGTAGCAATTGATGACGCTGGAAAAGAAGTTACAAGAAGCTTAATTGATTTTTACGATGTTAAAATTTAACTTAAGCATTCTGGCTAAAGTTTAAAAAAGAAATCATTCTGTATAATTTATGGATGACGAATTAATCCAATTCAAAGATGTTACAAAACGTTTTGGGAAAAATACTGTTTTAAATTCAATTAATCTGACAATTCCTGAAGGAAAAATTACAGGTATAATTGGTGCTTCAGGGGAAGGAAAATCAACTATTTTAAAAATGATGACATCTTTTTATAAACCCACTAAAGGTAAAATCTATTACCTTAGAAGAGACATCTTAAAAGACATGGGAAATATCACTCAATTTTTTGGTCTTGCAATTGAAGACGGCTCTTTTTATGAAAAATTAAGTGTTAAAGAAAATCTATATCATTTCGGAAGACTTTATGAAGTAAAAAGAAAACTTCTAAAAACAAGAACTGAAGAAATCATGAGTCTGTTAGGTTTGACAAAAGCAGAAAATACCCTTGCTAAAGATTTATCTATTGGCATGAAAAAAAGATTAGATATCGGCTGTTCTTTAATTCACAACCCTTCAATATTAATTTTAGATGAACCAACTGCAGACTTAGACCCATTATTAAGAGAGCAAATGATTGATTTATTAAAAAGAATTAATTCTCATAAAACTACAATTATCTTAACAACACAGTTATTGGAAGAAGCAGATAAAATTTGTGATAAAGTTGCAATTTTATACAATGAAAAAATTATTGAAGAAGATACCCCTCGTAAAATAAGGGAAAAATATGGCTGTGATAATTTAAACGATGTTTTTAATAAAATTTTCTCAAAGAAAGATAGAATCACATATCAGGAATCTTCTCAGGAGAAATCTCATTTAGATCTATTGCAAAAAAAAGCAGAAAAAAAAGAAAGTTTAATTAGCGGTACTGAAAAATTAGAAAAAGAATTTGAAGATATACCAACTATTGATGAAATAAAAGAAGATATAAAAATCGACGAGATAAAAAACAATGGGAATTAGATCATTATTAAGTATTGTCGGAAAAGATTTTAGAATTTTTTCAAGATCTCCTCTTTCTGCTTTGGTTATTTTATTAGTCCCATTATTTGTAATTTTATTCATGGGTTATGCATTTAATTCATTTGCCCTTTCCGGAATTATTGTGGGGGTTTATTCTGAATCTTATACTAACCTAACGCAAGAAATACTTAACGGTTTTGAAGAACAAAATTTAATTATAAATAAATTTAATTCTCCGGATGAATGTATCAATTCAATTAAGTCAAGTAAAATTCAAATCTGTATAATATTTCCAAATGATTTAACTGCCATAGGAAGTTCAAATGATATTGTTTTTTATGTTGATCATTCAAGGATGAATATTGCTTATGCCTTGATTAATAGTGTCGAAGAAAAGATTTCTGCACAAGCTTCAGATTTAGGTATTGCTTTAGCAACAGACCTAGTCAATGTTTTATCCTCTGCCAAGAATTCTTTGCCTGAACAAAATGTTGTAATCTCTCAATCAATTTCAAAATTAAATGAAATTAATGATGACGCTCAGGATATCCCATCCTCTTCAGAGATTGATAGTGCAATAACTTATTTAAATGACGCAAATAATTTGCTTGATAGTGTTAATGATTCAGTCGCAAAAAAGAAAATAGAGGATACAATTATAATTTTAAATTCAATTAAAAATTCAAATGCGAAGATTACTGAAAACATCGAGGATATAAATACTTTAAGTTCTCAAACAAAATCTTCTTTGCAAATAGTAACTATAAATATCGATTCATTAATCAATGATATAAACCAAATAAGCGTTTTAGAACCTGAAAAAATTGTCTCTCCGATAAAAACTAAAATTGAATCGATTAATGCAAGTTCAAATAATCGTGATTACTTGCTTCCAACAATTTTGGCATTAATTGCAATGTTTGGGGGAATATTAATGTCTTCGACATTTGTGCTAAAAGAAAGAAAAACTAAAGCTTTTTTTAGAAATTTCATCACTCCGACATGGGATTTTACATTAATTTTCGGTTCTTATCTCAGTTGTTTAATAATTTTAACCTTGCAATTTATTTTGGTTTTTGCAGGGATAGAATGGATATTAAAAGTTTCACTTATTGATTTAATCTTGCCTGTAAGTTTAGTCTTATTTTTATCATTAACATTATTTATTTTCATGGGAATGTTTATTGGCTATGTATTTAAATCTGAAGAAACAACAATCTTTGCATCAGTTTTAATTGCAGCAGGTTTAATGTTTTTTTCAAATACTATTTTGCCGATTGAAACCCTTTCCGGAAGTTTTAAAAAATTTGTATTATTTAATCCATTAGTTATATTAGACATTTCATTAAAGAAGATTATTTTATTTGATTTTAATTATCTGCAAATTTTACCGGAATTATATACTATGATTGGATTTATTGTTTTATTTTGTTTTTTAACATATATCGGAAGAAAGATTACAAAAAGAATGCTTTAATCTTTTTTATATTTTGATACTCTGTTTAAACTTTTATTTGTTGCTACTCTATTGCTTTGATTAAGTATCTCTTCTTCGCTTTTTCCAAAATGCCAATAATCTATTTCCGGTTGTTCAATTATCTTATTTTCTTTATAAATATAAGATAATTCCTCTTGGTTATAACAATAATTTTTCCCGCTTAAGTTAAATTGATGTGGGCAATTTTTACCCTCGCAATCAGAAGTTTCTGCAAAATACTTTTTGCCGGAAATGTTTATTTTTCCTTCAGTACCATATGTTGTTCGATACAATATTTTTTCTAGTACTCTCTTTAATCTGTTATGTTCAGAATAAAATAATAACTCTATTTGATGACCGCAACTTAATTTGTAACATCCTCTCATCAGATATTATACCTACTTTAAACTATTTAAGTTTTTATGTTTTAAAAAATAAAAAAAAATAAAAAAAATGAATTTGTTTATTCTTCAGCAGGTTCAGTTGCAATAAATGCCCACCAAGGTTTATTTATGTCAATAATTTCACCGTTTTCTGCATCCACTTGAGTTCTTATTTTCATCTTTGCTTGGAATATTCCAAGTATTCTTGAATGTCTTTCAATTTGAATCTCATAAGCAAGTCTTGTTTCATTTCCATTTCCAACTTCTTTTAATTCAATTAAGCATCCTTCTTCTGCAACACAATTTTTAAGCCTTAATCTTGTTAAAGCTGTTTCTGATGCAGTATCCGGCATAATCTTAACCTCTCGGTCTGATCCATTAGACATTCTTGCATAGAGTTTGGTACCTTCTCCGTCTGAAACTTCAGTCATTTCACCTTTAAATTTTGCTGAAATGCCTTGTGCTTCAAGTTGAATTTCATTATTCCCCTGACTTTGGACACTTATTTCTTCTCCCTTAGAATTTATCTTTACTCCATCTTGAATTCCTTGTGCCCCTGCACTAACTGTTAATTGATTTTCCTGTTCAATTGAATCAGCTCCATATTGTGCTATAACTAAGCCCATAGAAATTACTAACACAAATACAAAAACGCTAAAAAATTCTTTATATATCATCTATCTTAACCTCCTTTCATAATCTTATTAATTATTTTTATAAAGAAATTGTTATTTATTAAGTTTATTACTGCTAATTATTCTAATTTAAAAATATTTTTCAACCTTATTTAAGAAAAATTCTAATATTTTTTTAAAATTTTTACGCTGTTTCCATCTTTTATAATTAAATTTTTTTGATTCATTAAGGTGTTTAACAAAATATTCTTTTAATGCGGTATTAATTTCTTCATTTTCTCCTAATAAATTTATCTCAAATTGATGAATAAAACTTCTATAATCTACATTTGAAGATCCTAATAAAAAGTATTTATCATCGGTAATTAATAATTTTGAGTGTAAAATCTTCGGATAAAAGTAAATTTTAATTCCATTTTTGTAAAGCCTTCCAAGATAATTATTTCGAATCAAATCCATAAAAATCTTATCTGAATTTTCAGGTAAAATTATCTTAATTTTAATTCCTTTTTTTATTGCCTTTCGAATTGCATAACGAATTATTGGAGAAGGCACAAAATAAGGTGTTTCAATCAAAATTTCTTTTTTTGCTTTAAGAATCATTTTTCTATAGCTATTTTCAATATATCTATGCTTTTCATGAGGAGAATCCTGAATAACCTTGAAATTTTTGTGAATTATGTTTCTCATTCTTTTTTTGAAATCTTTATTAAACCTTTTCCATGAATGATAAAATGTCCTTCTAAAAACTAAAGAGATTTCTTCATCAAAACGAAGCACTAATTCTACCCAATCCAGACCCTCAGAGGTAATGTTTATTGAACCAATATATGAAATTTGATTGTCAATTAAAAGAAGTTTTCTGTGATTTCTCTCATGATTTGCTCCAATAATTTTAAATGCATAAACTAATTTTTTAAAATATCTAACTTCTGCTCCAAGATTAATTAATTCTTTAAAAAAATGTTTTTTTGCACTTGATCCCCAAGAGTCAATTAATAACTTGATTTTAATGCCTTCTTTTGCTTTTTTAATTAAAGCTTCACGAAACATTCTTCCTGTTTTGTCATTGCCATAAATATATGTTTCAAGTAATATTTCTTTTTTAGCTAAATTAATATCGTTTAGCATTTTAGAATAAATCTCTTCAGGTTTAGATAATATTTCATAGCTCATTTAAGAAAAAAGATTTTAATGTTTAAAAAGGCTAATAATTGTTTTTAATAAGATAATTCTTTTTTTTTCCGTAAAGGATAATAGACAAGACCCAATATAATTAAAATTATCCCTGCAATTAATGCAGTATATCCTGCATAAACATATTTCATATTTTCTTCAAATAATTTAATAAAAGCAATTCCTAATCCAAAAGAGCCAAACCCTGTTCGAATATATGCAAGAGTGGTTCTTTCATTTGCAAGAATCGTCCTTTCCTGAGCTAATTTTTTATGACTAATTAATTTTTTTCGAAGTTCATCATTCATAATATAAATAAATAAGTTTGATTAATAAATATTTTCTTATTAAAAAATTATTTAACCAAAAAGGTAATAAATCTATAATTCTTTATTTGAAAATGAATGAGGTGAAAGAGAAATCGAATAAAAAAGTAAAATTTGACATAACAAAATTTACTTCTTTTTTCAAAAAACCAGTGATTTTCATAATCTTATTATTATTATTTTTTATCCTGCTAATCTTTTTTGGAACGAAAATCTATTTATCTATTCGTTTTTTAATCGGAGATGAATTTTTTGTCCATTTAACTGTGGATCCTCAGGAATTTTTTTTAAATAATTCTGATTCTGCAAAAGGGGAATTTAATGTTTATGTTTCAACAAATCTTTTTTGTAAATCTCTCTGTGAATATGAATTATTAGATCTTTCCGATAATAAAGTGATTGATAAAGGTAACTTTGATACTGTTATCTCTAATCCTTATTCAAAAAAATATTTCTTTGAAGCACCAGATAAAGGTGCAGGGCAAAAATTATATAGATTTGAAGTAAGTTGCCTAAGTAAACCCTCTAACTTTTGTAAAGCTACAGGAGAATTAATTCGAAAAAGTTCTCTTATAACTGTAAACTATAATCTTAATGAAGATCAATTATTTTTAAGAGATAAGGCAATAAAACGATTGAACGAATTTATTGAAGAAAATACAAGATTAAATATCTTATATTTAGAGAATAAATATTTATATGATATCTTATCAAAAAAAGTTATTCTCCAGAATTTAACTGAATATGAAAGATTATTTATCTCAGATAAAATAAATGAAAGTCTGGAAAATTTTAGAGATTATGAATATGGTTTAGTATTAGATCAAAAAATAAATTTTTCAGAAAAAACATTTGAAATTGAAAATTCTTTTTTAAAAAATGAATTTGATAAATATAATAATTTGACCTCTTTAATCAAACTGGAAGAATTTGGATTAATTGAATTAACTCTTGAAAAAAATTTAAGTATAAATGATTTTGAAGAAATTTCAGAGTTAATTAAAAGGCATAATGAATTTGCAAATAGATTGAGTTCTTTAATCAATATTGAAGATAAAACTTTAGAAATTGAAGAGATTCTTTTAAAATTAAATCAAATTAAATTAAGCTTAAACAAATTAAATGAAACTAATTTAATCTTTGAAAATATCAATCTCTCCGGAGTTGAGCCATTAGTAAGTAACTTTTCAGCAGATTATCAAACAAACTTATCTATTGAAAATGAAAAATTAATTTGTTGCTACAATAATATTTGTGAAGAATGCTGTGATGAAAATTGTGCCAATGATAAAACAAAATATCCAATTATTTTGCTTCACGGGCATTCATTTAATAATGCAATTTCTGCAGAAAAAAGTTTAAGTGATTTAAGGAGTATACAGGAAAAATTATTCTCTGATGGTTTTTTAGACGGAGGAGATTTTATTTTAAGTAGTGTTGGGACTCTTCAAACATTTGAAAATGTTAATGAACAAATTGTTTTTACCGGAAGTTATTATTTCGATCTTTACAAAAATACTGAAAATACAATCATTCTTGAAACACAATCTGATAATTTGAATACCTATGCCTTAAGATTAAATGATATAATTCAGGAAGTAAAATTAAAAACAAATAGAGACAAAGTAATAATTGTTTCTCATAGTATGGGTGGATTGATTGCAAGAAGATACATTCAGATATTTGGAGAAGACGATGTTGAAAAATTAATTTTAATCGGTGTTCCAAATAATGGAATTGATGGTAAAATCTTGTCAGGTTGTCCAATCTTTGGAGCAGAAAAACATTGTGAAGATATGGATGAAAAAAGCTTGTTTATGAATAAATTAATTTATGGTAACCCTCCAAAAATTTCTGTCAAAAATATTATCGGAGTTGGTTGCAGTATGGAAGGAGAGAATGGTGATGGTGTTGTGAAAAATAGCAGTGCTTATTTACCTTGGGCAAATAATTTTTATATTAATGGAACTTGCGGGGGTTTTGATTTTTTGCATCAGGAAATGTTAAAACCTGAAAAATATCCTGAAGTTTATAATTTAATCAAAGATTCTATTTTAAATTAAGATAATTTAATTTTTATAATTTCGGAAATATTGAATAAGAGCAATTTTTAAAAAGTATGTCCTCTTTAATAATTAATGAATCGAAGAGATTTTTTAAAATATTCCGCAATTATCCTTGGGCAGGGATTTTTTTCTGCAAATTCTGTTTTTGCCGGTGAAAAAAGCAATCAAAGGATTGATGCGAATTTGCCTTCTTATAACTTAAAGCTGTTTGAGGATTCAAATGAAATTTTTAGTTGTAAAGTTGCAATTGGGAAAGGATCTCATGGAAGAAGAGAAACCCCAATTGGTCAGGGGGTTATTTATGAGAAAAGAAAGAGTATTAACTTCCGTTATGGGAAAAATTATCCTCAATATAATGCTAAGAAAGGTGATGTGATTAAATGGACTAATACTTTTGATAAAAATGGAGAACCGAAAGGATATAAAATGCCTTATCGGGATATGAGGGGATTAGGGATGAAAATAAAAGAAGGAGAGTTCGAAGATTCTACTCGGTTTGTGATTCATTCTACTACCGACGAATTTACTTTAGGAGTTCCTGCTTCCGGTGGATGCTTAAGAGTTGGAATGCAAGAGATGTTAGATTTGTATAAGTTAGTAGATAATTCAAAAAACAGTGGGCTTATTGATGAAATTCCAATAAATTTAAGATACAATTTAATAGATTTAAAAGAGGGATTATTTACATTCCATGCAAATATCTACAATAAAGAATTTGATTTAGAAAATCAAATCCTCTCGGAGATAAAAAATAATGGACTTAAACGAATGGGTATAAAATCTGATGCTATAGCAGAAGAATATTCAGGATTAAAAAATAATTTTAAGAAAGCACAAGATGAAATTTTAAGGACATTAGAAAAAGGTTTTCCAAATAATTTTTTAAGCGAAGAATTAAAAGGTCAATTACATAGAGTTTTTCCAATTGAAGATTTTATTTAACCAATTTCTGGATAAATTAATCGATTTTTTATCCCAAATTTGATATAACCTTTTTGAATTAATTTTATTAATAACTTCTATGTTTAAAAAAAGAGTTGAAACAAAATGGATATTTATTCTTTTAATTATATTCATGACATCAAATGTTTTAGCAATTGAATGTGGCAGTATTCCAACTGATGGATGTACTATAAGTACAAATACAACTTTTATTTCAGGAGCTTATAATTTACCAAATGGATTTAAAATTGTCGCGAGTAGTATCGTTTTAGATTGTAATGGCTCTACTTTTATCGGTGATAAAAGTAACGAAGGAATAGAAATCTATGATAGTACTGGAAGGAATAACAATACTATAAAAAACTGTAATTTAAAAAATTATAGCATCGGTATAAATCTTAAAGGACCTCACAACTCAAACATTATCATAAATAATGTCTTGGAAGATAATTATAATGGAATTGTGTTTGGAAAAACGAATTATTATGATAAACTCAAATACAATACTATAAAGGGTAATAATTTTTCAAATAATCGGTATGGAATATTATTAGAATTTGCTCATGGCAATAATAACATTACTGAAAATATCATCATAAACAGCAGTATTAATGGAATAATGGTTGGTGATGAAGGGATTGAAAATATTTGGAATAATAATCTTTATAGTCAAGGGATTTCATATCAATATGTAAATAGTAATTATTGTATTGAAAGTATCCCAAACAATTATTTTGATGGTGCTATTGGTCCTTTATGCGATTGCTTTCCTCCAATAAGTACAATGTTTTATGTGAATAAAGATATTATTTTTTGTTCGGGAATTTATCATGTACCAAATACTATTGCTAGATTAATTGGAAGTAATATTACTTTAGATTGTAATGGCTCTACTTTTATTGGGGATAAAAGTAACGAAGGAATAGAAATCTATGACAGTACTGGCAGAAATAACAATACTATAAAGAATTGTAATCTAAAAAATTATAGCATTGGTATAAACCTTAAAGGACCTCATAATTATAATTTTATTGTAAATAATACTTTAGAAGAGAATGACAAGGGTATTTATTTTTCAAAAGCAAATTATTATGATAAACTCAAATATAATATTATAAATGATAATCATCTCTGGAACAATAATGAAGGGGTGCATTTAACTTCTGGGACAGTAACAAACAAGATATACAATAATTTTTTCAGGAGTAATACTATTCAGGCACAGGATGAAGGAACAAATAATCTTTGGAATAATTCAGAAATAGGAAACAACTGGGATGATTACGATTCTGCAGAAGAAGGATGTTATGATATGAATCAGGATTTTATTTGTGATTTACCTTATAATATTAGTGGAAATGCAGGAAACAAAGATTATTTACCATTTGTCCCAGAGATTTATAATGGAACAATTAATATTTTTGTAACTGATTCAAATAATCTCCCTCTTTCCGGAATTTATGCTTATTTGAATAATAATGGGGGAGAAATAATAGATAATGATGGGTTTAAAGAATTTAGTTTGAAAAATATAAATTCTGACAATAATCAAAATATTGAAATTAAATGTAACGATGAAATTACTTTTTGCGAAAGTAAATCCACGAAAATAAATTTTAATGGCGATATAGACACATTAATATTTATCTGTGATATGTGCACTTCTATAATTGATTTATACATTAAACCTCGTGAGATTATGTTCAAAGAACAATCTGGGCAAACGAACGTTAGTATTATTGTTCATTCTGCAAATATAGAAGCAAGTAATGTCAATGTAAAATTAACAAAATCTTGTAAAGGGAATTATTCAAGTATAAATAAAATAATCCCAATAATTAGTTCTTCTAAAAATTATGAATTATCTTTTTTAGAAAATTTAGAAGGTTGTGAAAAAATTATTTTTCAAATAGACCCAGAAAATTTAGTGAATGAAGATAATGAGGAAAATAATTTTATTGAAAAATATGTCATGTCTAAATTTAATGCTTATTTGGCAGTTAATACTGGTTATTCATATGTTGATTCTGTGGTAAAAGAATATCTTGCGGATTATGTTGAAAATGTAAGTTATGGTGAGAGTGAAATTAAGATTTATATTGGTAAAAATGCGGGGATGAATGTGATTAAGAATAAGGGTTGGCTTGTTGATAATGTTATTAAGTATAACGGTGAGAAGGAAGGGGTCCCATATAATGGATTAATCGCAAAAACCGGAGATGAACTTTATGTTTTTGGTAATGAAATTGATGGGGACCTTGCTGTTATTAGAAAGTTGGTTGAAGAAAGAGAGAATTATTTAAATGCAAATAAATTAAATGATAATATGGAGATGATTTATTTAGGCGAAGAGGATATTGATGCGATTAGTGTGTTTGATTATTTGCATACTGACGAGAATGATGAAGTTTATAGAAGAAATAATTTAGATTTTGCGAATGTTGTTGATAATGTTTTAAGACGACAAACTTTTAATTTAGCAATTAAGAGAGTATTAACAGCGAATGATAATACTAGTTTGAGGTTGAAGAATGTTAATTACGAGATGAGTCCGGAGTTTAAGAGTTTTACAAATGAGAGACCTGTTGTGTTATCTCGAGGATTATGGTCTAACTTATTCTCTTGGGAAGGGTTTGCACAAGAAATTGCTCAAGGTAAAGGGACAAGCGAAAATAGAGATACTTGGCTAATAGAATTAATAGGAGGACCAAACACCGAATGTGAAAATTGTCCGAATTATAATTTTACAGATTTAACTGATTTTTATTGGCCAGCACTTATTGCAGGAGTAGAAGCATACACTAATAAAAGCGAGATTGATTATGTTGGGTTCTCGAATGGGTGCAGAACGGCATTAGGAAGCTTAGAAAAGTATCAAGCCAGCGGAAAGAGTAATGCTGGATATTATTATGATGGAAATAATTGGGTTTTAACAGATATGGATGCAGATGTAGTTCATACTTTTATTGGTGTTGGATGTCCAGGAGCTTTTGAAGGATCAAGTTATTTAACAGAAAAAGTGAATGATAATCCTGATAGTGTAGATAAATTAGAGAATTTGGGAATTATGCATCCCACTATAAAGGATGTTGCCAAAAAATTATCTTTGCTAGGATATTTTTTAGGTAGAGGAGATGATTATATTTCGCTTAATTTATGGGAAGATTATAATAATGCAATTTTAAATCAATCTGATTCTCAATTTGGAAATTTTAATGTAAAAATTGCACAAATAATCTATGGTTATGGGGGATTAAATCAAATTGGAAATGAACGAGATGATGGAATGGTTACTGCTACTGATGCCGAAGCTATTTTAGATAATATTAATGCAAGTATTTCAAAAGCAGGATTAGGACTTAAATTAAGGCATGATAATCTTCCAGATGATAAAAGGGTTCAAGCACAAATAAAGGGGATATTGAATGAAAATGATTGAACTTAAAAAATTTTTCCCTACTATTGCAATATATATTATTTCATATATCTTTTTTTCATGGTTTTTAAATAATCTCTCTGGGTTTACAGATATTATTAAAGTTATTTACTATCTTAGCTTTTTGTATCTTGGAGTATTTATTTTATCTTTTTTATATTTTAATTTTAAAAATAAAATATTATTTACTATCGTTAACTTATTCCCAATAAATCTTTATTTATTAATAGTCTCTGTAGATTTAAAAGAATTCTTTATCCCAGCATTTTATTTTTATCTATTGCCATTAATCATAATTCTTTTTTTAAGCTATTTTTTAACATTTTTATGGAGGAAGTTTAAAAAATGAAAAACAACAAACAACAAAACATTGAAATAGAAAAAACATTAGTTATAACTTTATTAATTCTCTTAATTCTTCCATTAGCTTATGCTATAACGATTCAAGAACTTATATCATCATACAACTTTGATTATTATGGAGAAGAAATAGATCTTTCAAATGTAACAGATTCAATTAATTCAAATACATTATCTTTCAATATAAGCATAGAAAACGCAATTGCCGGAGATTATACTTTTTATATTGATTTAGAAGATGCAAATAGTATTGCTACTGGAGAACGTTTTGAAACACTTTCTTCTTCAGGGGAAAATGTAATTGTCAATGTAAGTACTTATCTTTTATCCGGCAAAGAAAAGTTTAATTATACTTTAAGAATTTATGATGAAAATAGTAGTTTAATTTATCGTTATGGAAATTTAACAACTCAAGTTTATTCATCTTATGACACTGGTTATGAAGTTTTAGGCGTAGTTGATAGCAATGTTAATAATGATTTAATAAGATTAAATATCAGTTTAAATTCAAGTGTTAGTTCAATTGAAAATGTGTCTATATTCTTACAACATGGTGATAAATTTATTTCAACAATTAGTGAAGAAAGTTTAAATGTTGGTTTAAATTATATTATTTTAGACCTTGATAATGAGACAATAAAAAATACTCATTATAATGGAGTTTATAATATTACAAGTGTATCGGTTGGAGAAAAAATAATTGTTTTGAATTTAACAACAAGTGTTTATGATCATGAAGATTTTGCAAAAACTTCTTATTTCAAGGATTATAATAGTTCATTTGTTGATTTAGATTCAAATAATCTAACTGATTATATTGAATTCAACTTTACAGTAGATATTAAAGAAAATGGAAATTATTTAATTGAAGCTATGATTTATGATTTATACCAGGGATATGTTTCAACAATTACAAAAAACCAATCTTTAAATGTTGGAGAGGAAAATGTAATAATAAACTTAAATGGAAGTGAAATTTATTCTTCTAAATTAAATGGTCCTTACAAAATAAGTGTTGCAAGATTAATTTTAGAAAGTGATTTAATTGATTCAGAATTTAATTCTTATACTACTAATGAAAGTTCTTATTCTGATTTTGAAAGACCACCAATGCCTGATTTAGAAATTAGCATGACAAGTAGTTTTGACGGGGTAAATAATAAAATTAATGTAACAATAGAAAATATTGGAGAAATTCCCGCATTTAATATATTTATAGATGTCTTTGATAATAGTAACTTTGAAGCTAAAAACTTCTATTCAGTGTTAAATGCTGGTGAAAGTCATATTTTTTATTTTATCACAAATGGAACTAATGAAAGCATCTTTATCGGGATAGTTGATTTTGATAATTATATCGATGAAGAAAATGAAAGTAATAATCTTGCCATTTATAACCCTTTAGCAATAACTAATCCTCCAGATAATAGTACAAACAATGATAATGGTAAAGATAAGAAAGATAAAAAGGAAAAGAAAGACAAAAACAAAGATAAAGAAAAGCATTTTCATAAAAAATTAATTAATGCATTAAAAAATAAGATTAATTTGCATAACTGGGAATTTAAAAAATAAATTTTTAATCTTTCATTAAATTAAGCATTTTCGGATAAATCTTTTTTAGAAAAACGAGGACTTGATGAGCATATTCTTCATCAAGAGATTTTCCATAATATTTTATACTATTCCTAAAAAATCTTAATTGATTCATAAATAAAACTTCATTTTCAGAAAAGTTTAAATTTCTCATATAAGAAACCTCTGCTTCATGAGCTCCTTCTCCACTAGAGTTAAATCCTTTCTTATGAAGTTTTGCCCTTATAAGGTAAATTAATATATCATAACAATATTCGATAATTTCATGTGAATTAAGCTCATTTATTCCAATCTTATCGATTATTTGCATTAAGGATTTATATTTTCTTTCAGATTCTTTAATAAGAAAAGATGCTCTTGAATTTTCCGGAGTTCTTTTAACAACAATCCCTCTTTTTAAAAATTCATCAAAATTTACTAAAGTTTTCATAATTCTATCCCTCCGGAAAGCACAATACCATTGCATAAACTTTCTTTTAGTTCTTTATGAATCTCTTTAGGGGAAGAATAAAAATTAATTATTATTTTTCTTTTAAGAATTTCTTCAAATTTAGATAATTCTAAATTTTTTTCTTTTTTACTGATAATAGCCAAGTCTATATCTGATTTTATTGTGTCCTCTCCTTTTGAATAACTTCCAAATAAAATTATTGTTGCTCCTGGAAAAGAATCTTCAAGTTTTTCCAAGAGTTCAGATTCATAAAATGATTTAAGATTATTAACTCTTTTTAATTGCATAGTTCTAAAATTTTCCCTGTTTAGCTGAATAATATTAAGATTCATTAACTTGTCTTTTTTAATCAAAACAAGTTTTTCTTTCTCAAGGTCTTTTAATGCTTTGGCTATTGCTGTTGAAGAAACATTTAATTTTTTAGCAATGAAACTTTGATTTGTTTCATTACCAACATTTTCGCATAAAAAATTAAAAATTTCTGACTGCAATCGTGTCAACTTTAGTTTAATCGTTTTCATATTAGTTTAAACGTATCAACTTTAGTTTAAATAGATTTCCGTTTTAATTCAATGGTATATTTTAAATAATCAATAAATTTATTTTCTAGATGTTAATTGGTCTTGTTGGCAAGCCTTCTGTGGGAAAAAGTACTTTTTTTAAAGCGGCAACTTTGGCAGAAGTTGAAATTGCTTCTTATCCTTTTACCACAATTAAAGCAAATCATGGTGTTGGTTATGTTAAAGTTGATTGCATTGAGAAGGAATTTCATACCAAATGCAACCCAAACAAAGGTTTTTGCATTAATCAAAATAGATTTGTTCCTATTGATTTAATGGATGTCGCGGGTTTAGTTCCTGGGGCTTCAGAAGGAAAGGGTTTAGGGAATCAATTTTTAAATGACTTAAGGGATGCTAATGCTTTTATTCATATTGTTGATTCTTCCGGAACAACAGATACAGAAGGAAAACCTACAAAAGATCATGATCCTTGCAAGGATATTATATTTTTGGAAGATGAGTTAAATAAATGGTATTATAATATTTTAATTAAGGCTTGGAGAACTTTTGCCAGAAAAGCGGAAATGCAAGATGTTAGTATAAGTTCCGCAATTGAAAAACAATTTTCCGGCTTAAAGGTTACTGAAAATCAGGTTAAAGATGTTTTATTGAAAGCTAAATTACCGGAAAAACCTACAAATTGGTCTGATGAAGATTTAATGACTTTTTCCGCGAGATTAAGGGAAGTTAGTAAGCCTATGATTTTAGCTGCAAATAAGTGTGATTCAGAGAAATCTAAAGAAAATATTGAGAAAATGAGAAAAACTTTTCCAAATATACTGATTTATCCTTGTTCTGCGGATTCTGAACTTGCATTAAGGCAGGCTGCTAAAGCAGAGATTATTGAGTATATACCTGGTGAAAATCATTTTAAGATTCAGAAAGAATTAAATCCTAAGCAATCTGAAGCCCTTAACAGGATAGAAGAAGATGTTCTAAATGTTTATGGTGGGACAGGAGTTCAGGAAATTCTTAACAAAGTTGTTTTTGATTTGTTGGATTATTTGGCTATTTTTCCTGCTTCTGCAAATAAGCTTGGAGATAGCAAAGGAAACATACTGCCGGATTGTTTTTTGTTAAAAAATGGTTCTACGGCTCTTGATTTTGCGTATTATTTACATACTGATTTTGGAAAAAATTTTATCAAAGCAATTGATGCAAAAACTAAGCAGATAAAAGGTAAAGAGTATAAGTTAAAAAATCGGGATGCACTAGAAATCATCACCAGATGATTTCTGTGCCACTAAACCCCAACTGCTGTGCCTACCACAGAAATATTAAAGGTTTAGTAGGCACTAGAAATTCTCACTAAATGATTTTTGTGCAATTAAACCCCAACTGCTGTGCCCAGAAAATATAAAAGGTTTAGTAGGCACTAGAAATTCTCACTAAATGATTTTTGTGCAATTAAACCCCAACTGCTGTGCCTACCAGAAATATTAAAGGTTTAGTAGGCACTAGAAATTATAACAAAGTGATTTTTGTGCCATTAAAAAAGAAGAAATTTCAGACAACCAAAGGATTTTTAAAGTTTTAAGAGATAGTAATATTAATAACTGTCCCGTATGGTTCGCCATATTGGGACTACTTTTTATTTAATGCTTTCTTGAGATTTATTGAGCCGTCACAACAATTTCTTAAGAGATATGATGAACTTTTTGGGAAGAAAGCATTGATTACCTTTTTGCCATTTTTTTTAACTAGATTTATTGCAGGAATAAAATCCGCATCTCCAGAGATTATTATAGCAATGTCGTATAAATCTTCATAAGCTCCTTTAATCAAATCTGTTGCTAAATAAACATCATCACCTTTTATTGCAAAATCGACAAAGCCATCTGGCAAAAAATAGAGAATTTATAATCCGCGCAAAATTGAATAAATTATTAATTAAATCTGCGCAAAATCAATTTTATTAAAGTTATCTTTTATCTTATCGTCTATAATAATTATGTGCAGATTTATATTTAATCTCTAATTAAACCGCGCAAAATGAATATATTTAAATAGATTATTTTTTGAACATCATGAATTTTTTTACATTAAACTAAAAGAAAAATAATTATTTTACACAACAAAATTAACCTAAAAAATAAATATTTTTAATCATTTTTTAAACATAAAAATCCTAATAATTTTTTTAAACTTTTTTATTAAAATTAATTTCAATTTTATTTTTTGTCCTCTTTAAAAAAACAAGGTTTAAATAGTTACAGCACATTTTTTTCATAACCATGGTGTATAAGAGGTATATCAAAAAAAAGGTGAATGGGGAGTGGAAAACTTTCGGTCCGTATTACTATGAAAGTTATAGGGATAGTAATGGGATAACCAAAACAAGATATATCCTGGAACCGAAAAAAGTAACAAAACTGCGTGCTGTAACCGAAAAGATTTATAGGGAATCTCGAAAGTTATTTGTAATTTTGGGAATTTTATGCCTTGTTGTTTTGTCTTTTTTCCTTTTGTCAAATATTGATTTGACAGGAAAAGCTGTGATGTCTATTGATCAGGATTATTCAATAGGCGAACAAATTGCAGGGAACTTAAAATTATTATTAGAGCAGAATGAATTTATTCCAGGTTCAACAAAAGTTGTGATAAATAATGCGGGTGAAGAATTTATTTTTTTATTGAGTGATTTAGTTAAAGAAAATTTAAGTGAAGGTGAATTTTATTTAGTTGGTACAAATGTTTCTGGTTTTGGTTTGGGGTATGGAATAAGTGAAATTGAATATCCTAAAGTTGCGTTTGTTTTAGATGTATATAGAACCAATTTGACAAGTCAAATTGGTGAAGAAATTTCTGAAGAAATTCCTACGAAACAACCACAAGAAAATGTTACTGAAATAATTGAAAATGAAACTGTTGAAGAACCAACAGAACCAGTTGTAAATGAAACAGAAGAAATAATCCCAGAAACTGTAACTCCCGAATTTATCCCTGAAACTGAAACTCCAACAGATACAACTCCTGAAGTAGTTCCAGAAACAGAAACAACTGAAACTCCAACAGATACAACTCCTGAAATATTTCCAGAAATAGTTCCAGAAACAGAAACAACTGAAACTGTAACCCCCGAAACCCCAACTTCAGAAATAACACCAGAAACCACAAAGGCAGAAAAAGCAGTTGAGAAAGAAACAGAAAAAGAAACTAAAGCTGAATCAAAAGAAGAATCAACTCCAGAAACAACAATTACCGGAGAAATAATAAAATCTTTTGTTAATACTTTTAATGCGATTTTATCCATTACAGGAAATGCTGTAATTGGTGAAGAAATTTCCGGAGAAGTAGCTTACGGGGAAACTTATACTTATGATTTAACTGAAAATCAAACTGCCAAAATTATTTCATCTGAACAGGATATTGAACTAACAGTTAATAATAACCAAGTTATTATTACTACTAATTATACAGGGGAAGTTTCAAAAGAAATTTTAATTGATTTATCAAACTTGAATTTAACTGCTAAAGACGGAGAATTTAAAGTAAGTTTAGTTTATGAAGAAACAGAAATTGTTTCTGCAAGTAAAAATATTAATGTTGAAAATTTAACAATAATTAATGAAACTATTCAAAATATTACTTTAACTAATGTTTCAGAAATTATTGAAAATCTCACAACAAAACAATATAAAGCGATTATTGGTAGACCCGTTAAATCTCTTAAAATTTTAAATATTACTCAAATTAAAACTCAAAATGTTACTGATGTTAATATTACCCTTCCTAAACAGGCAACAAATATTTCAGTTTTAACAGGTCAGGAAATTAAAGATGCTTTAAAAGAAATTGATGATTTTGAAGAAACAGTAAATAATACTGAAAAAGAAGATTTGGTTGCAGGAAGTATTACCGGACAAGTTTCTTTAGATATTGAAATGGGTGAAAGTATTTTTTCCAGAATTTGGAAAAAAATTTCTAAGTTAAGTATTACAGGTAAAATTATTGACGAGAAGGATATTGAATCGAGCATTATCGAAACTAATGATACTAAAATTGTTGCAATTAATGAAGTTGTGGATTTTGAATTACTTGAAGAAGTTGCTGTTGGGTATTATACTGATGCCCCTTTGGCTGTTGAAGAAAATTTGGTAAATGGTAAAAGGATTACAATTTCTGCTCCAGATGAATTTAATTATACAGATATTTTAGCTTATTCTTTAGTTGATAAACAGATTAAATTAACAGATGCAAAAAAGAAAATTCGACTTTATTGGTATACTTATTCTGAAAGTCCTATTATTATAAGTAATGAAACAATACCTGAGACAGTTGTTGTAAATGAAACTGAAACTCCTATTAATGAATCAGTAATTGAAGAAAACATTTCAAACGAGAGTTTAGAAGAAAATTTAACAATTATTAATGAAACAGTTGAAAATACTACAATTATTGTTAATGAAACTAATATTACAGAAATAATTGAAGAACAAGAAAATACAACTATCCCCGTCACAGAAGAACAAGATTTAGTTGGAAATGAAACAAGTAGTTTTTCAATTACAGGACAAGTTATTAAAGAAAATAATAAATCAAAAGAAAAAAATAATTCTAAAAAACAAGATATTGAAGAAATTAATGATTCAATAATCATAAATGAGACAGTGATTAATGATTCCCCAATAATTATTCAAAATGAAACTTCAATTATTCTAAATGAAAATCCTATCGTTAACAATATTGTGAGGGTGCAAGTAAGTTTTGATGCTTATGATTTAGATAATGATTCTTATGTTGATTATATTGAATGGATTGTCCCTCATTTATCTAACCAAACTTATGATATTATCTATATTACCAAAGCAGAACATTTGGATGAAAATAGAACTTTTATCGAGGATATTTCTGATGATGTTAAATACTTAGATGGAAATTGGAGTAAACCAATTAATGATAGTGAATATGTGAGGGTTACTTTTGAAATTCCATTAGATAATACTAGGGATATTACAGTCTTTGCTCGTAGTGCTTGTCTTTCCGGAGAAGGTTTTGTAGTGATTAATGATACTCAAGTTCCTTGTGATATTTATCAAAAGAGGAAACGAATTGAGGAAATTAGGAGGGAATTAGAATGAATAAAGAGAAATTAATTATTTTTGAAGGGAAAAAAATTAGAAAGATTTTACATAATAAAGAATGGTATTTTTCAGTTATAGATGTAATTTTTGCTTTGACTGATAGTTCTGATTCTAAAGATTATTGGTACAGATTGAAAAAAAGAGAAGCAGAATCAAGTAGTATTGAGTTATCGACAATTTGTCGACAACTGAAATTAGAATCTTCTGATGGAAAATTTTATTCTACAGATTGCGCAAATAAGGAAGGAATTTTCAGAATTATTCAATCTATTCCCTCTAAAAAAGCAGAGCCTTTCAAAAGATGGCTTGCAAAAGTTGGAAGTGAAAGAATTGATGAAATAGAAAATCCTGAACTTACCCAAAACAGGGCAAAAGAATATTATGAAAAGAAAGGTTATCCTAAAGATTGGATAGAAAAACGAATGAGAGGAATTGCAGTAAGACAAGATTTAACCGCAGAATGGAAAAATCGAGGAATTGATGAAAATCGGGAATATGCAATACTAACAAATGAAATTTCACAAGCAACTTTTGGAATTCCAATTAAAGAACATAAG
>DATDUI010000105.1:0-9051 GCA_035290465.1 Candidatus Nanoarchaeia archaeon
ATAATTTAATTTCAATTGATAATTTTTTTAAAACATTTAATTCTAAAAATGTTTCTTTAGAGAATTTTACTTATTCTAAAACTCCGGATATTGGTTGCATAAGAAAAATTGCCAAACAATTATTTATTGAAAAAATTAAACATTTTTATAATCAACAGGATATTCTAGTAAATACAGCAGTTTTCAATTTTTTATTAGAACCTCTAAAGAATGGAAATTTCTACAGTTTTAACAATGAACCTCTAGAAGTTGAATTAATGTTGTCTTCAAAATTATTGGGTATAAGTTATTTTGATGGAGGGGCTTATTTTACAAGAGACGATGTAAAACAATGCTGGGAATCAAGAGTTTTTCATCCAGATAAAACATATTCTAGTGAAAAGCAAATTGGTTTTGGTTTAGGTACTAAATTTATTTATGAAATGGCAGATTTCATATTTGTTGATACAACTTTTAATAAACTTTACACTGGATTAAAAACTGATGGAAAATTTTTTGCAAAAAAAGATAATATTATTTAATTTTAAGATTTAAGAAAGGTTTTTAATAAATTAATTCTTTTATTAAAAAAGAGAATTAAAAATAAATATGAAATTAAATTTTAAGTGGTTATTAATTTTATTCGGAATATTCATAATTATTTTTTCATTTCAATATTTCATAAAAGATTCCAAACCTGTTGAAGTAATAGTTAATACTGGGGAAATTATTTCTTCTCCTCCTATAACTCCTATCCCTACTCAACCTTCAACCCCTCAAATAAGAGAATATCGGCAGGATTTGGATAAATTAATAATAGAAGTCGGTTCACAAAATATTTATACTGATAATCCAACAACAAATATAACTTTTTATGCTGTTGATAGCTCAAATAATCCAGTAAGATTTAATCCTCAGGATAGAGCATTTGTTCGAACTCTTGGAATTACAAGATTAATAAATATAAACTCTGAAATTTCTCATCCAGTAACAAATGGAGTTGTAGATTATACTAAATTTTATGGAAATCTCACAATTTCCCAATTTGGAACATATGTTGTAAAAATTTGTTTAGGACCAAACATTAATCTTGGTAGTACCGGAGAAATTGTTTGGCCGTTTGGATGTTACGAAGATCAGACATCAATGCAAATGAATGTTAAACAGAAATAATTATAATCTTTGAATCTTTTTAATATTATGTCAGAAATATCAAATTCAAGAATTAATCAATTAATTCAGGAATATGGAATAGATACAGGAGTTTATAAGTACGAAACATACGGTCAAATTATTTATGCGATTGATTCTTCAAATTATCGTGAAAAAAGAAATATTAAATCAAATTTTGATATTGCCTTAACTAAAAAAACAGCATATGATATTTTAACAATTCAGGAAGAATCTCAAAGATGGGGTTCATGCGGAAAAAAATGTTTAAAATATGATTTAGATTTGCTGGATGAAGAAATTTTAAGATAGTTAATCAGAGATTTTTTGATAGTGTAAATCATTTAATCCTTTTAATAGATAATTACCATTTTTAGTAAGTTTATTAGATTTCCATGTAAAACATTCAAGTATCGGATATACGATAACTAGGGGTTGTTTATTTTCCTGTATTTCAATAATATGTTCTCGCTTTTTAATTTTAATATTTTCAATTTTTTCTAACTCAGATAAAATTTTTTCTAATCTTTTATCATTCATTCTTTTAAAAAAACGGATTTGCTTATAAATTTATCACAATAAATCTTATAAAGCAATTCTGTTATTTCACTCTATGGAATTAATTGCATTACTATCATCAGGCGAAGGAACTTGGGCTCAGGTTTCAGGATTAATGAGTCATGCAGAATGGGACAAAATTATTTTAGTGGGGGATACTAACGCCAAAGATTTTACACATGCAAAAAAATTTGAATTTATTAGAGTTGATTTGAATGGCAAATTAAAAGAACTTAAAGAAGAATTTTCAAAAAAATTACACGGAAAATTCGACGGAATGGAAGTAACATGTTCAATTGCATCAGGAAATGGAAAAGAACACATGGCATTAATTTCTGCATTAATTAATCTACCAATAGGAATAAGATTTGCAGCATTAACAAAAGACGGCGTATTTGATTTGTAAAATGGGATTTAAAAAATATTTATGTGAAACTTGTACTTTATATTACCCTCAACATGTAATGCAATCTGAAAGGAAATGTGTTTATTGCTATAAAGAAATTCATGATTCTGAAGAGGTAAGAAACAGAACCATGGCTAAAAGAAAAGAGTTAGGAATAATTTATCACGGATATGATTCACCTTTAACAAAAAAAGTTCTTGAATAAATTTTAATTTATTTATTTTATAAATATCTTTTCCATGTCAAATACTAAATTCCTATTTTTAACTTAATCAAATCTTGATAAAAATGACATAAATAACTATTTATAATCTTAATGCATATTCATTTAATGAAAGGATATTTTGTTAAAGAGGACACAATTATTATTAATCGAGATTTAAATGACCTTGATTTATTTGTAAAAGATTTTTTGGAAATTTTAAAGAAATATTGTGATTATCTCATTGTCAGCGGATTTGTAAGTATTTCTACTGGAAGAACTCGTGGAACAGAAGATGTTGATCTTTTAATTAAATTTCCAAAAAAAGATGTTTTTGAAAAATTATTTTTAGATTTAGAAAAAAATAATTTTTGGTGTTATCAAGGAGAAACAATAGATGCAGTTTATCCTTATGTCAAAGAAATGCAAAGTATAAGGTTTGCTAGAATTGGCGAATTATTTCCAAACATGGAAGTAATTTTTATTGATTTAACAAAGAAAGCTAAATCTTATGAATTTAATCATCCTCAGAAAATAAAAATAAGTGATTTTGAATTTAAAATTCCTCCAATTGAATTTGAAATTTTATATAAAGAAATTATCTTGGCAAGTAAAAAGGATTTTGAAGATGCAAGACATTTAAGAGTATTTTTTTCTGAGATATTAAACAAAGAAAAATTTGAAGAATGTAAAAAAGTAATTATGGAGGATAAAAAATGGTAAATCCAATACAAACTTCTTCCTTAAAAACAGATTTAGATTATGTTGAATTTTATGCCAAAAAATTATTAGAAAATAATACTTTTTTTGCAGACCAAAAAAAATTAATTAATAGTCAGTTAAAATCCAGTAAAACATTATTTTCAAGAATGTTTGGCAAAAAAAATTTTAAAAAAGAAGCAATAATTTATTTAAAAAAAAGAAATTTAATTTGAAATAATATTTTAGATTTTGAATCTGACAGGAGATATTTGTTATTTTAGGTAAGACATATTCTCTAGCATTACTTTTGAACCCAAACAAGATTCAGGCATCAAAAGGAATACAAAGAGAATTTTATAAAAAATTTCTCTAGCATTACTTTTGAAACGCAACAAAATGGAAAGTCTGAGCATCAAAAGGAATACAAAGAGAAACTTCTTGGAAAAATAAAATTTCTCTAGCATTCCTTTTGAACCCAAACAAGATTCAGGCATCAAAAGGAATATTTATAAATGCTTTTTTTGTATATTCTTTTATGGTATTAAAGATTATTAGTGCTACTGAGGCAAAAGTTGGTACTAGTGTTATACTTGATGGTCAATCTTACCTTGTTAAAAAGGTTGATATTAGTAAAACCGGTAAACATGGTCATGCTAAATGCAGAATTGAAGCAGTAGGAATTTTAAACGGAAACAAAAAGGTTTTTGTTGTTCCCGGACATGAAAGATTTGAAGTGCCTTATGTTGAAAAAAAGAAAGGTCAAGTTCTTTCAGTTACAGAGAATAAAATAAGTGTTATGGATCTTGAAAGTTTTGAGACAATTGATTTAGACCTTCCTGAAGAATTAAAGGGTCAATTAGAAGAAAATGCTAACCTTGAATATTGGGATGTTGAAGGCGTTTTAATAGCTAAAAAGAAATTATAAATTTCAATATTTTTTAATAATTTATTCTTAAATTAATTTAAAATCAAAAATCATTTTTTTGAATTAATATGTTTTAAATAGCAATCAATTTTTTGTACATAACCTAATCCGCCTGCGAATTGATATTTACATAATCCTAATAATTCAAATTTTGAATTTACTATTGGAGTACCACTATCTCCAGGGATAACTATTTTTCCAATTCCAAAACAATCTGTAGTATTTTCTGCAAGTTCTTTCATGTTTTCTCCGGCAGTACCATCTATATCCGATATATAATCTTCTCTTACATTACTTCCACTTAATCCGGGATTTCCAATAATATAAATTTTATCACCTAAATTAATCGTTGATGAAGGTTTAGCAGGAAAATCCGGGAGGTTTAAATCTTTTGGAAGTTTATATACTGCTACATCATCTTTATTACTTCCAATAAAAATCTCTTCTAATTCTTTTCCTTGAATATATGTTTTTTGACTTTTTACTGTTAATGGTTCTTCCATTAATCCCCAAGGAGTTTGTCTTTGCAATTTGGACCCTGCATTTACAATATGTTGCATTGTGATATAATGTTGATCCACAATTACTCCGCACCCTTTTGTTTTTCTTTCTCCATATTCATTAGTGTCAGCAATTGTTTCGGCTATATGAATATGCTTTGGCAATTCATTATAAATTTTATTTGCATTAAATTCTTTTTGCATCAAATTTTGAATAGATTTTAATTCTTCTTTAGAAATATTTGCACATCCAGATAAAGTATATATTAAACCAAACGCACCTAATCCGCTTATTAACTCTCTTCTTGTTAAACCCATCTGAAATTAACTAAGGCTGTCAACTATATAAATATTTCTAAGATTTATTTTTTAATAATTTTTTTATAGTATGGAAATTTTTCTTTTGGTATCCAAATTCTAAATTCGTCTCCATTTAATCCATTTGGTTGTTTTGCAAAAATATCTAATAAGGTGCCAGATTTTGGGAAAATATATGTATCCGGGAATAAATCAACTATGTTACCATTTATATTACGTCTTTCTGAAACATCCGTTTCTCCATCTTCGTCTATATCAAACATTTCTACATAAAATTTTTTTCCATTTATTGGATGAATATAATAACCACACATTTTTTTTGAGTTCCAATAATTTTGATAACCTTCAGGGATAAAATCATTTTTTCTTTCAACTTGTTTTAATTCAAGGCAATCATCAGCAAAAGAGATTGAGGGAAAAAAGAATAAAGGGCTTAAAAGAGCACTGAGGATTTTTTTTCTCATTATAAATATAAAATAGACTTCTCTTTTATATAATTTATTATAAATAAAAATATAGTTTTATACTAATTTAATTCTGTAAAAAATTTATATTGATAAATTTATAAATTAACTAACATTAAAATTAAACAAGGGCTTGTAGTTTAATGGATAGAATAACTGGTTTCGGCCCAGTTGATGGGGGTTCGATTCCCTCCGAGCCCGTTTTTAATTTTATTTTCTTAAAAATTAAGAAAGGTTTTTAATATTCTTTGATATAATTTAATTAATGACTCTAAAAAGGCATCACAAGGTGATTATTGGTGGTATAAGTTCTGCATTAATTATGTTCATTTTAGTTAGTAGTATTTTGACATATGTTCTTTTTGCAAGAATGGAATTAAATTATAATAAACTTAGTGATCAAATTACAGGGCTACAAACAGATACTCAAGTGAAACTTAATGATTTAACAGAAAATGCAATGAAAACAAAAGAGGAATTAGGAACATTAGGCATTCAACTCGGTTCAATGGATGAAGAGTTCAGTTTATTAAAAGCTTCTGCAAGTGCGGATTTTTCCGGAATCATCGAAGACGCGGTTAAATCGGTTGTTACAATTCGAACAGATGTTGGGCAAGGAACAGGTTTTATCATTACAAAAGATGGTTTTATCGTCACTAATGCTCACATATTATCCGGTGGTTCAAGAATAAATGCAATTACTTATGATCAAAAAGTTATAGATGCACAATTCGTTGGTTATGATGCATTATTTGATATCGCGATATTGAAAATCGAAGGAGATTATAATGTTTTAAATTTTGCAAATTCTGATAATGTTCAGATTGGCGAAAAAGTTATTGCTATTGGGAATCCTTTGGGATTACAATTTTCTGTTTCAGAGGGGATTGTTTCAGCAGTTCATCGTGAAGGAATTTCTGAATTAAATTCATATATTCAAACTGATGCAGCATTAAATCCGGGTAATTCAGGGGGTCCTTTAATTAATAAAAATGGGGAAGTTATCGGGATAAATAATTTTAAAATCAACACTGGTGAAAGTTTGGGTTTTGCTCTTGAATCAAATTATATAATTGAATCAGTAAATAAAATCGGACAAAACTCAATAAACAAAACTTTAATTTAAATTAATTATATTTTTAAAGATAATTTTGTATTATTCAATATGGAAAAAAATCAAGAAGGAATAACAGCTAAAAGAGAAGAAAACTTTAGCGAGTGGTTTACGCAGATAGTCCAAAAAACAGAACTTGCAGATTTAAGATATAATGTTAAAGGTTTTTTGGTATTTCAACCCTGGTCTGTTCTTTCAATGGAAAAAATGTATGAACATATGGAAAAAAATTTACAAAATAAAGGTCATGAACCATATTTTTTTCCGACTTTAATACCTGAAGAAAATTTAAAAAAAGAAAGTTCTCATATCGGGGGTTTTACTCCTGAAGTATTTTGGGTGACTCATGGAGGAGAAAAAAAATTCGAAGAGAGATTAGCATTAAGACCAACTTCTGAAACTGCTTTTTATGAAATGTTTGGGTTATGGATTAGAAGTTACAAAGATTTGCCATTTAAGACTTATCAAAGAGCACAGGTTTTTAGATATGAAACAAAAGCTACAAGACCTTTTTTACGAAGCAGGGAATTTCATTGGATTGAAAGACATTCAGCGCATGCTACAGAAGATGATGCTTTTAAACAGGTTTTAGAGGATATGAATACTACAAAAGAAGTTTTGCATGATATTTTTGGTATACCATTTATCTTTTTTGAAAGACCTGTTTGGGATAAATTTCCAGGAGCTTCGAGGACTTTTGCAGCGGATGCATTAAATCCCAACGGAAAAGTTATTCAATTACCTTCAACACATATGATTTCTCCGGAATTTTCAAAAGCGTTTAATGTAAAATTCATGGATAAAGATGAAAGTGAAAAATATGCACATATAACTTGTTATGGTCCGGCTATTTCCAGAATTTTTGCAAGTGTAATTATTGTTCATGGAGATGATAAAGGATTAAAATTTCCTTGGGATATTGCTCCGGTGCAAGTTATGATTGTGCCAATAACCGACGATAAAAGAATAATAAAAAAAGCTAAGGATTTAAAAAAACAGATTGAAAAATTTGCATCTGTTAGAATTGATTTATCGGATAAACGTCCTGGGGAAAAATTTAATCATTGGGAAATGAAAGGGATACCAATTAGAATTGATATTGGATTAAAAGATTTAGAGAATAAAAATATTACTCTTTTTAGAAGAGATTTAGATAAAAAAGTTGTTGTTTCAGAAGATAAAGTGATTAAAGAAATAAAAACTGTTGCTAAAGAATTTACAAAAAATTTGATAAAAAAAGCGGATAGGATATTTGAAGGTCGAATAAAGGATGCAAAAAATTTACAGGAGATTAAAGAAGCAACAGAAGAAGGATTTATTGCAAGATGTAATTTTTGTTCTGTTGATAAAGAGGGGATTTCTTGTGCAAAGATGATTGAAACTGAAACTGGTGCGGAAGTTAGAGGAACTATGCTTGATGAAAAAAATAAAGCAACAGGCAAATGTTCTATTTGCAAGAAAGAAGCTAAGCATATTGTTTATATTGCTAAATCTTACTAATGATTAGCAAGTTCTGAAGCTTCTGTACATGCTCTTTGAAGATAATAGAGTTCTTCATTACAGTAATCACATAAACCCACTTTTATTTCAGGATTATTTTTTATTTCGGGGGTGATCATATAAGGGTCTATAGCATTAATTCCATGACCGGATTTGAGATCATAAGTAATTCCATGTCTTAAACAATGTAAATATTTCTTTTCTGTTTCTATTTCTAAAAATGGATTTGTTTTTAATTTATTAACCAAAAATGCGTCAACATCCACAAGCATTTCTAAGGGCAAGTTACATCGTGGGGTTTTACTTAAATCTATTTCTGAAAGTGTATAAACTTTACAGCCAAATTCTTCTTCTGAAGAATGATTATCTGAGCAATAAGAGATTTGAAATTTTTTGCCTAATTTAAGCAAGTAATAAATCATTGAATGACCTTTGGCATATGTTTTAATTTGCAAATTATTTGTTACTCTTTGATCTTTTAAAAATAAACCATGATGTTCAAATAAATGTTCTAATAATTGGGCCGGATTTGCGGATTCAATTTCAAACGCGGATAATTTTTTGGATAATTCCATGGTTAAAGTTCTTTTTTTTAAGTAATTAAAGGTTTTTATTTTATATAATATTAATTATATCTAACTATATCTCTTCTTTTTTATTAGATTATTTTTTTAATACTAGAAAAGAAAGTTCATTTTCCAGTCTAAGTGTCATTTCCATAAGACTGCTTAACTCTTTTTCCAGTTGTACTTTTTCATCCATTTTTTCTTTTATTTCCATGTTTTAATAACTCAAAAAAATTTTCAGTTATTTCCCATTCGAATTAAATTTTGTAGAAGTAAGTTCTCAAGTTTAATTCAAGAATAAGAAATCTTAAATTAATTTGAGATAATTTTAATTGAAGTAATAACTAAATTAATGTTATGTGCATAACAAAAATTTAATCTTTTACTCATATTTTTTATAAGTTTGTGAAGTTTTTATATGTTTTGCTTAATGGATTCAATAATTCTTGATTTTTTTAAAAACACTAATCTTTTAAATGCTAATATTTTAAATCTTTTATAGAATTAAGCATTCTACTATGTGGGGGTGCTGGAGTGGTCAAACAGGCAGGACTTAAGACTTAAAAGAAATTTTAGGTAAGAGATCCTGTAGCTTAGTGCTTACGCAGGTCCGAATCCTGTCCCTCACATTTATGCTATCGAAGATA
>DATDUI010000106.1:0-15474 GCA_035290465.1 Candidatus Nanoarchaeia archaeon
AAATCTGAAGTTGCACAAAGACTACATTTAAAAAATAAAGGAAATTTTGCTATTAAAACAAGATAAAATGAAAATGAATATTATTAAAGAAACTAAAAATCCATTATTTGCAAGAAGAGAATTGCAATTAACTGTTGATGCAGAGATTGTTCCAAATCATAAAGATATTAAAAAATCAATTGCTGAAAAATTTTCAGTTGAAGAAAATACAATCAAAATAAAAAACATCCTTGGAAAATTTGGTTCAAAAACATTTACTATCTCTGCAAATATTTATCCTTCAAAAGAAGAAAAAAATAAAGTAGAACTAAAGAAAAAAAGAGAAATTGAAGAAGAAAAAGCTCAAAATCCAGAAAAAGTAGAGGAAAAAACAGAATAAAATGGCAAAAAAAGTAATCAAGAAAGGAAAGAAACCACATAAAAATAAACCTACAAGTAAAAAATATACTAAATATAAAATTGAAGGAAATAAAATTATTCGAGAAAAAACTTGTCCAAGATGTGGGCCGGGAGTATTTTTAATGAATTCACAAGGAAGACTTTACTGTGGAAAATGTCATTATTCGGAATTTATGAGCAAGAAAAAAGAAGAACCTGCTAAATAAATAATTCTTATAATCGATAAAAATTACATTAATTGCCTTTGAGTTATTTGCTCAATCTTAGGTCTTATATTAAAATTAATCTTTAAAGATTATAAAACCTAGGAGGTTCTCCAAACCAAAAAAATAGTTGATCTGAAGCTCCTCCTGGGTAAAAAGAGGTGATAAGATATTCATGCCTTTAGATTATTTAAACCTTTCGGTTTTGTTACCCTTCTAAAATGACACTGGGTTTCTTAGGGATATGAGGATTTCTAATTCCCTTTTTGGACTCACAAACCTTTGTGAACAACTGAACAATTAAACCAAAAAGGTAATAAAGAAATTTTTATCCCTAAATTTCTAATTCCCTTTTTGGGTTCACAAACCTTTGTGAACAACTGAACCAAAAAGGTAATAAAAGCATTTTTGCTTTAAAAACAATGGAAAAAGAGGACATAAATCTGCATAAAAAAATCCAGCAAGAACAAATACATGATATTTTGTTTAATCGAGAAATCGGTTGGAAAGACATTATTTATGATTTAATTAATACTGAACAATTAGATCCATGGGACATAAACATAGTACTTCTAACTGATAAATTCTTAGAAAAAATCAGGCAAATTGAAGAAACTAATTTTTTTATTTCAAGTAAAGTCCTTTTGGCCGCAGCATTATTGTTAAGAATTAAATCTGAAATATTATTGAATAAATATGTAAAAAGTATTGACGAAATTTTATTTGGAAAAAAAGAAATCGGAGCAAAAGTTGTCTTTGAAAGAATTGAATTTAATGAAGAAATTCCTGAATTAATCCCACGAAGTCCAATGCCCAGATTCAAGAAAGTCACATTAAACGAGTTAATTGAATCATTAAATAAGGCAATAGTCACTGAAAATCGAAGAATCAAGAAAATAATAATCGATAAAAATGCATTAAGAATGTCCTCTTATTCAATGCCTAAAAGAAATTTTAGTATTAAAGATAAAATTAAAGAAATTTATGATAAATTATTTGAACAGCTTAAAAATGAAGAAAAAATTAAAAAAATAACCTTCACCCAATTAATTGGTGAGAGCAAAGAAGAGAGAGCTGTTTCATTTTATCCATTATTGCATTTAGAAAACCAAAAAAAGATTTGGCTTGAACAGGAAGGTCACTTTAAAGAAATTGATATTTGGTTAAAAGAAACATACCTAAAACATAATCCTGACCCTTTTGCAGACCTAAAAAAAGAAATGGAAGAAGAAATTGAAGACCTTGAAGAATTAGCTAAAATGAAAGATATGATTGACGAAGAGTTTGTTATTGAAGAAGAAGACAAAGAAGAAAACCAAAAATAGAAAAAATTATTTTTTATTTTGAAATTCCTGTAATTTTTTAGCAAGTTTTTGAAGTTCTTTTTCATCAGCTTTTAAACTGTCATGTGAAGAAATATACCCTTCGTAAGTTTCAAAATATTTGTTATTTGAACTATTAAATTGTTTAAATTTTCCTTTTTTTAATTCAGGAGTATTATGCATTGGGAAAAGTTTAATATGTGCATGATTAATTCCTGTTCCTTCCATTATAAGTCCAATTCTTCCAACATCTTCAAAATAATTTAATAAAATATTTGCAACCTTTTTTGATGTTAGTATAAATTTATTTAGTTCTTTATCTGGCATTTTCAAAACATCACCATCAAAATGTTTTTTGGGAATAACAATCGAGAAACCTTTTGTATTTGGGAAAGGGGATAAAAATGCCATGTATTCTTTATCTTCATAAAAAAGTCCTTCTCCTAAAGGTTTAACATTCTTTTTTGCAATTTCACAAAATATGCATTTTTCTTCTTTTGTTTTAAAATCATATTTTGCCATAAAATAATGTTGTAAATAAAGAATTTAAATTTTATGTAAAACTTAAAAACTATTTTTTATTTAATTTTTCATGAAAGTTGCAGTATTATTTTCCGGAGGAAAAGATTCATGTATGGCTTCTTATTTAGTAAAAGAATCAGGTCATGAATTGTCATGCTTAATTTCAATCTTCTCTGAAAATAAAGAAAGTTATATGTTTCATACGCCTTCAATTGAAAAAACTAAAAAACAGGCAGAAGTAATGCGAATTCCGTTGATTATTCAAAAAACTAAAGGAAAAAAAGAAATTGAACTAAAAGATTTGAAAAAAGCAATAAAAAAAGCAAAAGACGAATATCACATAGAAGGAATTGTTACTGGTGCTTTGCAATCTATTTATCAAGCATCAAGAATTCAGAAAATTTGCAATGAACTATATTTAGAATGTTTTAATCCATTATGGCAAAAAGATGAATTCGAATATTTGCATGAAATTATTAATAAAGGATTTAAAGTAATTATCGTCGGAGTATTTGCTTATCCATTGGATGAATCATGGTTAGGAAAAGAAATTGACAAAGAATTTATTGATAAAGTAAAAAAATTAAATCAAAAATATCAAATTCATCCTGCCGGAGAAGGAGGAGAATTTGAAACATTTACTCTGAATTGCCCGTTATTTAAAAAATCCTTAAATATAATTGACAAAAAAATTTCCGGAGAAAAAAATTCCTGGAGAATGGAAATAGATGTAGAATGAAAATCTTAATTATTTCAACATGCAAAGAAAAATTACATGAATTAGAATTTGTAAAACCAATAGAAAAAATATTATCTCAAAATAATATGAATTTTACTACAATTAATTATCAAAATCTTTCGCAAAATTATTTAAACAATTATGATAAAATAATTATTACCGGAACATCATTTAAAGATAATGAATTTTTAGAAGACTTAAAAAAATTTTCCTGGATAAATAATTTAAATAAGCCTATTCTTGGGATTTGTGCAGGAATGCATTTAATTGGATTAACTTTTAAAGGAAAATTAATTGATTTAAAAGAAATTGGAGAAAAAAGAATTAATTTTAAAAAAGAATTTTTAGGATTAGATAAAAAGCAATCTGTTTATCTCCTTCATGGTAAACAAATTAATTTTGAAAAATTAAATGTTTTTGAAATTTTTTCTCAACGTGTAGATTCAATCTATGCAGTAAAACATAAATCTAAAGAAATTTATGGAATATCCTTTCATCCGGAAGTAAAAAATCCTGAATTAATAAAAAACTTTTGTAAACTTTAAAATGCACTACCACATCATCTTAACAGAAAAATGTAATTTGCAATGCAGATATTGTTATGAAAAATCAATGCATGAATTTGATAATGGATTAGAGAAAAGATTCAAATTTGATTTTTCTGCACCCTGCGATTTAAATATTGTTTTAGAAAAATTAAAAAAGTTTTTAGAAAAAGATTCTAATCCCGTATTAATTTTCTATGGGGGAGAACCATTACTGCAAAAAAATAAAATTATTGAAATAATGGATTATCTAAAAGACTTAAATTTAAAATATCGAATGCAAACTAATGGCCAGTTATTAAATCTTTTACCAAAAGAATATTTAAATAAAATTACAAAAATTTTAATTTCATTAGACGGTGATAAAGAAAGAACTGATTTTAATCGTGGTAAAGGAACTTACGATAAAATAATGCAAAATATTTCTTTAATGAAAAAAAACGGATATAATGGAGAATTAATTGCAAGAATGACTATCGCACAAGATTTTCCGGATATTTATGAACAAGTCTTAAATTTAATTAGTGCTGGTTTTGATTCAATACATTGGCAATTAGATATTGGTTTTTATAAAGAAGATTTTAACAAAGAAAAAATTACGAATTTTATAAATAAAATCAATGAATCAACTTCAAAATTGATTAAATACTGGGTTGAAAAAATGGAAGAAGGAAAAGTATTGAAATTTTACCCTTTCTTAGGAATCATTGAAAGTTTGCTTAAAGAAGAAAAAACTTTAATTCGTTGTGGTGCAGGCCATTCAGGTTATGCAATAACCACTAACGGTAAAATTTCTGCTTGTCCTATAATGAACAATATAGAAGACTTTGTCTGCGGAACAATCGAAAATTCACCGAATAAATTAAAAAAGATTTTAGTTGATGAATGTAATCTTTGTGAAATCAAAGACATTTGCGGAGGAAGATGCATTTATTGGAGAAAAGCAAAACTTTGGCCTAAAACTGGAGACAAATTAATTTGTAAATCAATTAAATATTTAATTAGTGAATTACAAGGTGCTTTGCCTGAAATAAAAAAATTAATTGATAAAAAAATAATCTCACAAAAAGATTTTGATTATGAAAAATATTTTGGACCGGAAATAATCCCTTAAACTTTAACATTTTTTAACTAAAGTCTACGATTTAATTTCTTATTGCTAGATACATGAAAGGAAGTCAGAGAATTTTATTTCAAAAAATAAATTAAAAATTTTATTGAGAGAAAAAATTGAATTAATAAAAATATTTAAAGTTATATTATGTAAAAGATTTATGATATTTATTTCAAAAAAAATTCCAATTAAAAGAAGTCCAAAAAAAGAAAGTGAAGTCATTAGAAAACGTGCTCGTTTAAGTGGAATATCAATTATTCATCAAGATTGTTTTAAGGGTTGTCCAAAAGAAAAACATCTTTGGTGGTTAATGCCCCAAGCATTTCCTGCAAGTTTCCAAACAAAAGCTGGAAAGAGAATGAGAAAAATAATGGTGAATGATCTAAAAAAGAATAAAAATACAAAATTAATTTGTGAGAAAATCGGGGATGAACCAATACAGATTTTAATAGTATATTATTTAGTTAACACGGAAAAGAATAGGGATGTTGATAATTATACAAAAAATATAATTGATTCTCTAAAAGACGGGGGGCTTTTTACTGATGATAATAATAGACAAGTTCGGTTTGTTGCGTCAAAAGTTAATTTTATTAATGTTACTAATTATAACTATTACCGTGCTTTTGAGAAAGCAATAATTATTGTAGATTTTTTTGATGAAAAAAGTAAAATTGTTAGTGCATTTGATTCAAATTAATCCGAATAAATTTTTATTCCTCAACATCATAACCTAATTTTTTAAATTTTTTTATAAAAGGGTACAGTAATCCTGCTTTATGTCCATAACATCTTGGTGATATTCTAATTATTTTTCCGGTTATAAAAATCGGGAATTCCTTGCAAACACTTGGTCTATTAACATTTTGATGAATTAAACATTTTTCATCTTTTAATTGTGTGCAACTCCCAAATGAATTTGACAGATTAAATGAAAATTTTCCCGAGAAAGATAATTCTCTTAATGATTCTTCTTCCATTAACTTATCTTTTTTTTCTCCTATAACTAAATCCAACTCTGTTGGTTTTAAAATAATATACCCTTTTCTGCAACAATATGATTTGCACTCTTCCATGCAATATTTACTTAGAGATCTTCTTGCCTCGTTAGCTAATGAGTTAATTGATTTCCCCTCTTTAGCTTGTGGCGAATTAGATAATGCATAAGAATTTTCTTTTCGAAAATTCTTTTCATTAGCTAATGAGTTAATTGATTTTTTCTCTTGAGTTTGAGCTACTTTGTTAACATCTTGCATGGAGTTAAATAGAGTATTTAATTATAAATTTATGTATGAATTTTTTAGAATAATTTTATTGGTTTATATCAAAAAGTTTATAGGTTTACTTTTCTATTACCTTTTATGAAACTTGAATTTACAATAGATAAAAAATATGATAAAGGAATGGCTAAATATTTTGGTTTCTCCAGTGAAGTGCTCAAAAAAATTGATGCTACATATAAAACTTCTTTGCCATTTTTAGAACTAACAAAAGATCTTTATCAAAAATCTTGGAATGGAATAAATAAAGAATTTTCAGATTATATTGAAAAAGAAACAGGATATAAATGGTTTTATCCAAAGTATGAATGTGTTGTTTCAATTATTCATCCTGGAATTTCCAATTGGGGGACTTCTCCCAAAATTGTCAGACATTGGAAAGAAAATCCTTATTATATGAGAAGAATTACTGCTCACGAATTAATCCTTTCGCATTATTTTGAAATTCATAAAAGGTATTACAAAGATGAAGGATTGAAAGACGGACAAATTTGGGCTCTTGCAGAAATTGCGGCCTTTGCTTTAACCTCTTTAAAAAAAGATGTAAAAAAATGGTGGCCATGGAACACAGAATATTATACAAATCATAATTACCCTCATATAGTTGAAATTCAAAATAAACTTAAACCAATTTTTCTAAAAAAGAAAAATTTTGATGAATATATAAAAGAAGGAATAAAACTTATTAGAAAATATCCTGATATGTCTCCGGTACAAAAAGCAGAATAGTATTATTATTTTTTATTAAGAATTTTTTTAAATAAACAAAACAACAATAATAAAATAAATTACTATTGAAGACAAATCTGAAATTATTGTAGCAATCGGTCCGCTACCCATTGCTGGATCCCATTTAAATTTTTTAATCAATAATGTAATTAAAAGAGCAAAAAAACTTGTAACAATAAGTGTAATAAAAGATGCTAAAGAGATTATAAAAGCAATATGCGGGATTTTCCAAATTAAAAAAATAGAGCAAAACATAAGAATACTTATTATACATGCAATTACAAAACCAATGTTCATTTGTTTTAAAAAATATTTTTTAATATTAAGCTCTTTACCTAAAATTGCTAAATCCCTTACAAATACTGTTTGAAATTGAGTTCCTAAAGCATCACTAATATATACAATTGCCGGAACAAAAGATGCTATAATCATATAATCCCTTAAAGTTTCTTCAAAAAGCCCAATATATAATGCCATAATTATTGCCCCCATAAGCCCAAGAATTATCCACGATAACCTATTTTTTACGGCTTTAAATAATGGAATTTCCATACTATTTTCAAAATCTAAATGAGATTTATGTATTCCCGCAAAATGAAAAATATCTCTCTTTAATGATTGGTTTATCGTAGACAAAATATCTTTTGTTGCAACAACCCCAATAAGTTTTTTTGATCTTGTAACTGGTATCTGTTTTAAATTATGTTTTAATGCAATATGTGCAACTTTTTCTATCTCTGTATCCAGAGAAACTGTAATTATCTTTTTTTGCATAATCTTTTTGATAAGAGTATTTTTTGGTTTGTTAAATAGTTCTTGAATATCAAATAATCCAATAAGATTATCTTTTTGATCTAAAACAAAAATATTGTCAACGCTATCATATTTATTACTGATTTTTTCCAGCATTAAAAGAACATCTTTTACTGTAGAATCTTCGTTTATAATCGGAATTTTATGAATTATATGTTCATTTATAGAACTCTTTTCGTGAGAATTATTCATTTTAATTTAGCACTTTCTTTAATTTTGAAAATTATTTGTTTTCCTGTTTTCATATCTTTCACAATCATTTGTTTTTTTTCAACTTCTTTTTTTCCAACAAAAATAACTTTCTGTATCTTGTAAGAATTTGCATAATCTAATGCTTTAGATGGTTTTCCATAAAAAATTGAAACATTTTTTCCTTGTTCTCTCAATTGATTTGCAAGTTTGATTGCTTTTTTATCTTCATTCAAAGAAACAATTAAATATTTTTCAAGTTCAATTTGTAAATTCGTAACTAATTCTAATCTTTCAATAGAAACTCCAAAACCGACTCCTTGAACTCCATCAAAATTATAACTTCCTCCCCCAAAAATAGTTTCTTTAATATTCTTTGTTTTAATCTCAAAAACTGTTCCAGTATAATAACTTAAACCCCTTGCAAGGCTTGGCATAAATTCAAATTTTACAGAATAATTATTACAATACTCCCTCAATTCTTTAATCTCATTGTATGATTCATATCTTTCAAAATACTTTTCTTCCTTGTTAAAAATTTTTAATAAGTTTTCAGCATTATATTTCTTTAAATTATCATAAACTTCTTTAGAAGAAAGTTTATCTAATTTATCTATCTCTCTAATAACTTCCTCAAAATATTTCTCTTCTATTTTTTCGGTCTTTAAAATTTCATTAAGAAGTTTTCTGTTATTAACAAAAATCACACCTTCAATCTTTAAACTTTTTAAAATATTATTCACTAATGAAAGAATCTCTGCATCATCTTTAACTGTTGATCCAACAATATCAACATCACAAGAAATAAACTGCCTGCCACGATTTCCTTTTATTGGCTCATCCCTAAAAACCGGACCAATTTGATATCTCTTAAATGGTAATTTTTTATTTTTTGCAATACGTTTTAATGGGAAAGTTAATTCATAACGCAAAGCTAATTTTCTGTTCCCTTTATCTTTAAGTTTAAAAATATCTGAAACAGCCTCATCATTCGGATTTTCTCCTCTAACAAATTCTTCAGATTCTATAATTGGAGTCTCTGTAGGATTAAAACCAAATCTTTCAAAATTTTGTCTGACAATTTCCTGAATAACTGCTCTCTTAGTAGCTAATTCTCCTACATAATCATCAAAACCTTTTATTGTATCAGTATTCATTTTAGTTCTTTCTCCAATTTTTTAATCAATCTCTCAACCTTCTTTTGAATTTTTTTAACAATTTTAATGATATTTTTTTCATTTTTATTTTGTTCATCTTTAATTCTCCAAACAACAACTTTTTTAGAAATAGGCTTAAGAGCATAATTAAACATAATTTTTGGGACATCATTTGCAACAACGATAATCAAATCTGCTTCAATTATCTCATTTAACTTGATTGGTTTAGGTTCTCCAAGAATATTTCCGTTAAATTTTTTGGCAATCCTCTTTTGAACAGAATCTGAACTAGCATTCATAATAAACCCTCTGCTAATTGCCTTAATCGATTTATTTTTATTTAATTTATTAAAATAAGACTCTGCAAATCTGCTCCTAAAGGCATTGTACTTGCAAACAAAAAGAATATTTTTTAGATTATTGTATTTCATTTTATCTCCTTTTAATATAATTATATTAGAATAGAACTTATTAAAATCTTTCTTAAAAAATAAAAACGCGGGAGACTCCCCACTTACGCAATCTTCTATAAAAACGCGGAAGGTGAGCATTTCTGAAAGTTCGAATAAAGCGAGAAACTTCCCTCGATTTAAAGAAGCTTTCAAGGGAGCGAATTGCGGAGTCGAAGACTCCCCGCTGACGCAATTTTCTGCAAAGAAATATAAGCGGAAGGGGGGATGTTCAAAATCTTGCACGAAACTCTTTTGTTCAATCCTTGAATTTTTATCTGAAAGAATAAGTTTCTACCACAAAATTTTTCATCGAACCCTGGGTTCTCCTCTTATTTATTAAGCGGAAGGGGGGAGTCGAACCCCCGCTATACGGACCACAACCGTATGTACTACCGTTATACAACAACCGCCATAATTAATGTTTATAGATAAATTATTAGATTTTTAAAAGTTAAGGTTTTAGAAAAAAACGCGGAATGCGAATTGCGGAGTCAAACCCCCGCTATACGGACCACAACCGTATGTAATAACCGTTACCTGCAGGATTTTTAATATCTTTCTGTGCGAAGGCACAGTTTAATCCTGTAGGGACAGAAATTTTTAATTTCTGTATACAACAACCGCCATAATTAATGTTTATAGATAAATTATTAGATTTTTAAAAGTTAGGTTTTTAGAAAAAGCGAATTGCGGAGTCAAACCCCCGCTATACGGACCACAACCGTATGTAATAATCGTTACCTGCAGGATTTTTAATAGTTTTCTGTGCGAAGGCACAGTTTAATCCTGTAGGGACAGAAATTTTTAATTTCTGTATACAACACCGCCATAATTATTTATCTCAAGTTAAAGGGTCTATAAAAAGATTATCATTAATATTACTAATGGGATAATCATAAAAAGAACTAATCGGATATGTTTTTAAAACTTCCTTTTCGGCAAAAAAGATTTAAATAATATGATTATTTTAATATAATATGTTTGATCAGTATATTGTCAATGAATATGCAAGAACTTCTATAATCTTTATCGGAGCTTTTTTAATTGTCAGTATTGTTTTAATCTTGTTGCAGAAATTATTATTAAAATTAACAAACAAGACCAAGACCGATATCGACGACAAATTATTGTCAAAAACTTTCAAACCATTAATTCTTTTATCTTTATTTTTTGCATTCAGGATATCAATCCTTGAATTAAATTTAGATGAAATGATGATGACCCTTTCTATTAGAATAATTCATTCATTAATTGCAATTGTGATTGCTTATATTATTTATGTCACTTTTGATTTAGTTATTTTAACTTGGTTTAAATACCTTGCAAAAAAAACTAAATCCAGATTAGACCATACAGTTTTAACTTTATTTAGTAGCACTATAAATGTTTCAGTAGTAATTATTATATTTTTATACATTCTTAGTTTGTGGGGGGTAGAAATTGGCCCATTATTAGCAGGTTTGGGTATTGCAGGTATTGCTATTGCTTTAGGACTTCAGCCAATTTTAGGCAATATTTTTTCAGGTGCTTCAATAGTACTTGATCAATCTGTAAGAGTCGGAGATTTAGTTTATATAGATAAAACTACTGGAGGAAAGATAGAAAAAATTGGTTTTAGAAGTACAAAAATTAAAACTTTTGATAATGAATACTTAATTGTACCAAACAGTAAATTAGCTGAATCAAATATCCAAAATGTTGCTTTACCAGAGCCAAAAACAAGAGTTGTTTTGCCATTTGGAGTAGCTTATGGCAGTGATGTAGATAAAGTAAAAAAAATTGTTTTAGATGAAATCAAAAAATCTAAGAATATTGAATTTGATCCTGAACCAACAGTTAGATTTTTAGAAATGGGTAATTCTTCTTTAAATTTCAAGGCTTATTTCTATGTAAATACTTTTGATAATAGAATTGATGCAATGGACGAAGTTTATACCAGAATTTATAACTCTTTTAAAAAAGAAAAAATAGAAATTCCATTCCCTCAAATGGATGTTCATATGAAAAAATAATCTTATTAAGTATTTTCAATGAGAAATCAAACAAGAATAAAAATTAAAGAAATAACTTATTATCCTAAAAACAAAAAGTATTTTGAAAAACTCCTCTCTTTTTCTAAAGTTCTCTTCGCTTTATCTGATAATTTAAATGTTAAACCTGTAGTATATGGAAGCTTGGCTTATGCATTTTATGTTCATAATAAAAAAATAGATATACATGATATTGATTTACTTGTGCCGGAAAATTCATTTTCGAAAATTATCAAAGAAATAAAAAAGAGAAAAGAACTGTCATATGAATTGACAAACTATAATTCATTAAAAGTTTATTGTGATTCAGCAAAAATAACCTTCGACTCAATTGAACATTATTATTCAGATTTGCCTAATGAATTCATTGAAATAAAAATTAATGAGTATCCATTTAAAATTGTGACAATTGATTCATTGAAGGAAATCTATAAAAGAGGAATTTCCACAAATATTATAAAAAGAGAGGAGTACCAAAAGAAGTTGGATGGCTTGGCTCAAATAAAGTAAAGTTTCATCATTAAAAATTTCTTCTTATTTGTGGATTAATCCCTGAAGTTAAAGGATTCATCTTTTGAATAGTAAATTTTGTACTAACCACATCTGACACTATTGCCGAAAGAATTAATTTTCCAACCGCTACACGGAAAATTCCTTCAGAGACAGGAATTCTCGCAGCTTCAGAAAATATATCAATAATCTCTGAAATCTCTTCTCTATCCAGAATAATCTCTGTTTTTCTTAATCCCATTTTACCATTAACTAATATATTTTCATTTTCACCGATACATTCTATGTATTGAACCATTGGATCATTTACTAATTTATTTAATTTTTTTAAATTAATTTGAGTTTGTGACGGAATTGGTTTAATATGCTGAAGATATTCCGGAAGTCTGGTTTGAGGAATAACTAATTTTCTTGAAGGTTGTATTGCAATATTAGTCGGTTGAATCATTTTTTGAGGTCTTGGAAAAAATGGTTCTTCTTGTTTTTCAAAAGGTAAAATTTTCTTAACCTCAAATCTATGAACTACCTGTTTTATTTTTTCTTTCTTTGGTAAATATATCTCCTGTTCTGCAACTGATACTAATTTTTTCTTCTCATGTTCTTCTTTAGCTTCTTTTTTTTGAATTAAATGTTCATATGAAAAAATATAACCTGTTCCGGAATTTTTAATTAACTGTCTGGTAAATTGTTTCAAAAAAAAAGTCCTATATTCTTGAGAATTTGAATCAGTCATTGTCTCTAACCTCTTGGTAATTGCTTAAATCTTTGAGGATTTGAAGAGATTGATAATTGATATTGATCTCTTGGAATCATTTGCACCGGAGGTAATTGTTGTATCTTTTGGCTTTGAACTGGTGGTTGCATTTGTGAAGGTTCTGATTGTTGTTGCGGGCTTGGTGGCTCCATTTTTTGAGCAGGTTCATGAAGTAATGTTAAACCTCTCGCAATAACTTTATTCTGATCAAATAAATCATCCAATTTTTTCAAAATTTTTTCTTTATCTTTAGTATCTTTTTCTAAATCAAAATCTTTCTCAGCTAATGCTTTTGCTGAAATTTCAAATAATTCCAATAATTTTGAAATCTGCCCTGAAAGATTATCAAACTTAATTGAAAGATTAACCATCACTTTTTGTAATGCCACGAAATTTTCAACAAGAATTTTTTCTGTTTGAATATCCCTTTCATTTTTAGGAGATTCCGCTTTTTTACTCACGCTCTCTTTTTTCATAGATTCTTAAATGAATAGTGATTTATAAAATTTTGTTTTTAAATCTTCCAGAATTAACTTATTTTATGTATTCTTTTCTTTCTTTTTCAATTGCTTTCAAATCTTCTTCTAATTTATTAAAATCTTCAACTATTGAAAAATCCTCATTCTCCTCGATTTTTTGCGGTTTTTCAAATTCCGGTTTTTCTTCAGTTTTTTTAGTATTATCTTTTGTTTTAAGATACTCTTGTTTTTCTTTTTCAATTGCCTGTATATCTTTTTCTAAATTTTGTTCAATATTCTTATCTTCTATTGATGGTTGATATTGCCTTGGTTCTTCATCAGTTCCCTTAACCTTATTTTCTTCAAGTTCGAAAATATAATCCGAAATTTCTTTTGCAACATCAGCATTAACACTTATACTATCAATATTTTTGTGAACTAAAAATTTAACCATCTCTTTTTGGCTTCCAGCTTGTCCGCAAATACTTGTCTCAACATTATTTCTCTTGCATACCCGAATTACATATTCAAGTTGATATAAAACTGAAGGATGCATTTCATTGTAAAGATATTGAACTTTTTTATTGCCCCTATCAACTGCCAGCATATATTGAGTCAAATCATTTGTTCCAAATGAAATAAAATCAATTCCTTCAGTACATAAATCCTTAATTATTTGCACCGCTGCAGGTGTTTCAATCATAACACCCACTTTTACATTATTAAAATTAATCTCCTTTAGAATTTTCTTAACCCCTTGCACTTCTTCTACAGAAATAACTTGAGGCAATAGTAATCCAACTGTTTTTTCTTTTGAAGCAATTCTTTGTAAAGCCCTGAATTCAGCTTTTAAGATCTCAGGATTTTTTAAACTGTATCTAATCCCGTGAAATCCTAACATTGGATTAGCTTCAATTTCTTTAGGAGCCCCTTCTAAATTATTAAATTCATCACTTCGAATATCTGATGTTCTAACCCAGATTTCATCAAAATACTGCATAATTGTATTAATACCCTTGAAAATTATCTCTTCATATTCTTTAATTTTATTTTGTTTCAGGAAAAATTCCGGATGTTTTCCTGATTCAGCAATTATCCCTTCAATTCTTGTTAAGCCTATTTTATTTATACCAGTTTTAGCTGCACGAGATGCAAAACTTGGAAGGTCAACAATAACTTTAACTTTTGTTTTAGTTTTAGCCATTACTGGTAAAATTTCTTTTTTAGTATCCTCTGCGGTTTTTCCGGAATATATTTTTCCACTAAATCCGTCAACAGTTATTAAATCTCCATCTTTAAATTGCGTTGTAGCATTTTGAGTTCCAACAATTGCAGGAATACCCATTTCTCTTGAAACAATTGAAGCATGTGCAGTAAGTCCCCCTTCATCGGTCACAATTGCTGCGGACTTTTGCATTGTAACAACCATATCCGGATTAGTCATCTTTGTAACTAAAATATCCCCGACATTTATCTTTTGCAAATCTTTTAAATTATGAACAATTTTAACTTTCCCGGAAGCAATTCCCGGAGAAGCTGCTAAACCTGTTAATATTGGAGTGCCTTTGACTTCTCGATTTTCTAAAGATTCATCAATTCGCTTTTCCATTGTCGTAATTGGTCTGGTTTGAGTAATAAAAATATCATTTCCCTCTATTGCAAATTCAATATCCTGTGGTTTTTTATAGTGTTTTTCTAATTTTATTGCTAATTCAGTTAATTTTCTCATCTCATAATCTGTTAGAACTTTTGCATTTGATTTCTCCTCTCTTAATTTGAGAATTATCTGTTTGCCTCCAGAATCTCTTGTTATTACAATTTTTTTGTCTGCAATTTTTTGTTCTAAAATCTCTAAATCTCTTGAAATAACATAATGGTCAGGGGTAATTTTTCCAGAGACAATTCCTTCTCCCAGACCCCATACCGCTTCAATAGTAACATCCTCTTTTTTGTAAGCAGGATCTTGTGAAAATAATACTCCTGATTTATCTGAATCAACCATTTTTTGGATAACTACTGCAAGACTTACTTTTTCATGTTTGAATCCTTGTTTATGTCTATAATAAGTTGCTCTGGAAGTAAAAAGTGATGCAAAGCATTTTTTGACATGAACTAAAAGTTCATAATTACCTTTAATGTTTAGAAATGAATCTTGCTGACCTGCAAAACTTGCTTCTGCTAAATCCTCTGCCGTCGCACTGCTTCTTACAGCCACAAAAGTTGGTTCAGCAGATCTTTTTAAGATGTCCAAAGCAGAA
>DATDUI010000107.1:0-13574 GCA_035290465.1 Candidatus Nanoarchaeia archaeon
TTCGGTTACATCTTTAATATATTCTTCTTCATTTTTATTAAAAGTAAATCCTACTTGATTAATTGTATTTGTAACATGCCCTTCAGCTAAAAAATACCCGATTAATCTCATTAATTCTTTATTAATATTAATTTTTCTAGAAATAATTTTTTTAGAATATTGGTTTTTTGCAAATTCAAATTCATTTATTACTTGAATATTATTTGTTTGAAATTGATTTGTGGTTGTGTTAAATGAAATTAAAAATTCTCCTTCTTTAAGATCCTTTACTTTTTTTTGAATTATTTCGCCTTTATTCCAGATAAATACTGAATGATGTTCTGTAACTTTTAAAGGCAAAGTACTTTGAGTATGTTTTAATTTATATACTGTATCTATATGTTCCAGAAAGTCATAAATTTTTGAAAATTTTAATTTTCTTTCTTTATCTAGAGATAATACTTCTAATTTTTTTCCATTCTTTAATAATTCAATAACTTTAGAGATTTCAAGTAAATTTATCTCTTCTTTTTCTTTTACTAATATAGGTGTATCTCCAGAAACACTAAATTTCACCCCCACGTTTTTTATTCCATGATTATTTAGTACTTTTACTATTGCCTGTGCTGCTAATTTACTATAATCAAACCATTTGCAGTCAATATCTATTAATAAATCCCAACCTGTTCTTAATTTTTTTATTTCCTGTTCTTTTAAATCAGTTGAGATTTTTAATGGGTCTTCCCAGAGTTCTTCTGAACAGTGAAAAGATGTTGCTCCTCGTTTTACTAATTCAAAGATATCTCCTTTATATTGAAAACTGTCTGGTCTTTTTCCAAATCCTTCAAAATATCTTGGGGAGATTTCCCGATTTCTTGAAAATTCATAAATTGCTCTTTGTACTTCTGGTCTTGAATAATAAAGATGCGTTATATTTCTTATTCTTGCCTCTTTTATGGATAAAGTTTTATTAAATTGAGGGGTATTATTATCATATTTAAGTTTTTCATTGGTTTCGCCAGAGCAAGTTTTATTTTCCATAATAGGAAATACTAATAGATGTTTAAATTATTTATGATGATTGAAAATTCAAGATATCAGAGAGTTATAAGGGATTAGGGGAAAATTTTTATCCGGAGATATATAATATAGCATATTATGAAGTACGCAATCCCTAAGATAAAAGGCAATGAGATTAAAGACGGAATTAAAGGACATATCCATCGTTCTAAAAATTGTGTTTTTTGACATTCAATATCTCCTGCCATACATAATAAATCGGTTGCACAAAATTGATAATAAAATTTGTTAAACAACAAAAAAAGCACAATTATTAAAATTACTATAGTAATTATTACTTTTATTTTTGTAAATTTAAAAAAATCTTTTCGGGTCATATTATATATATTATTATATTGATATATTGATATATAAAATTTTTTATTTCTTCTAAACTAAGTTTTATTTCAATTCCAAAATATTTTAACATAATTATAAAAGTTATACATTTAAAGATATGATGGGATGAAATGGGGTGAACGTTCAATTTCCCCGAAAAAATTCTCAAAAAAAATTTATATACTCGCAAGGTTTATCACAATCATGGAACAATATTGGATGCCAAAAAAGTTGGATTTTAAAAATTTAAGGTTGTGCTTAGATAATTATTCACCTACTTTTATTTATATCCGATTAGTTGGTTCAATGGGTGGAACAGTCAAGGTTAATGAAAAATTAGAAGATAAAAAACTTGATTTTAAAAAAGATAAATCTGGATTGTATATGTTGGTGGATTCAAATGATGTTTTTCATTTTCCTTTAAAGGATTATCAAAAAGGATTTTCATTAGAATATAGAAGGATTGAACCAACAGAAGACGGGATTGGAAGAATGGTTATATTAAGTCATGGAATTGACCCCTATGATCCAAATCTTCCAGAACCACAAAAATCTACTTTAAGATCAGTATTAGATGATCATTTAATAGAGATAGATTTTGAAGGAAGAATAAATCTTAAATTTCATTCTTGGTGGGACAAACCTTATTGGAAATATTGGACTATTGATAAACCTGAAAATATTTAATAAAATAACTTTAATCAATAAAATAAGCAACATTTTGGGATGAGGAAAGTTTTTCTGTAGGAAAAATTTTTTGGGATTGACTTTTAATGCAACTATGCCGAAGGTAAAAAATCAAAGTAAGAAATCGGTGCGGTTAATCTATTCTAAAATCCTCCCCTTTCGTGAATTCACATCGAATTCTGAATTAAACATAACGTCAGGATTATGAGAAGTTTTGCGGCGAATGAGTTTTTCTTGGTGGCGAACTAACATTTTTTAAGAAACTCTAATGCTAGATTCCCTGCATCATCTAAAGACTTACCAAGTGCAAGAAATCCATGATTTCTCATTTCTAAAAAATATAAATTATCCAAGGATTCCAAGACTTTATCTACCAATGCAATGGTCCCATAAGGCTCTTCTTTGGAAGTAACAGGTATTCCTAATTTTTCAGCATCTCTTGAAATTTTGTCACAATGACCGTGAAAAACTGCTTGGACATCGGGTCTCATATTATATATTGCATAATGAACCATTGCTTCAGAAGAGGGTTTTCTTAAACCAATTGCATACACAATTCCTGCCCCTAAATCTACACGAGGAACTACAACAAATCTATCATTTGTATTGGATTCATTTAATCCGCTTTGAGATGCAGTAATAATAAAATCATCTTCATTATTTTTTAATCTAAAACTTAAATTGCCATAAGAACCACCCTCGTAAGGCGGTGCAAGACCTTTTTCATGGAAGAGATTACACCAATATTTTAATCTATCCAATCTTGGATCACTTGGCAAATCTTTTTCAATCATTTCAGTTTTGAATTTTACACCGACATATGACATATAAATTAGAGTTTCTTCAAACTTTATAAATCTTACTTGAAGCCGTCGAGAAAAATTGAGTTTAACATCGGAATTAAGGAAAGTTAATTTATTCCGCGAGTTTACGAACTGGCTGAGAAATTAATTTGGGAAAATTTCGGTGCTTCAAAAAAGCACGAGCGATAGCGAGAGAAATTTTCTCTTTAACCGTTGTTTGAAGATCGAACGAAGTGAGTGACCTCGTGAGTTTCCGATCTCCGAAAATTATCTGATATTGTAGTTGTTCTAACAATAGACATAAATAGTTTGATTTTATTATCACAAGATGAAATTTAATTGGAAAAAAATATTTGCGATAATAGTTCTTTTACTTTTCATCGGAACGATTATTGCAGTAGTTTTAGTGAACATAGATAAAATCAATATTCTAAATAAAACGCCATAGTTAGAACAATTTCGTTTAATCAGCAATGTTATGTGACAATTTTAATTTTGCATTGGAGCGTTAAACGAAGATATCAAAATCAGAATTTGAGGTTTACCGACGCTAAGGAGAAGATTTTAGTGCAACGTTCCGAAGGAAAATTTTAGAGTAATTTTTTGGGCGTTCATTCAGGCGAACAATGTGAGCTATAAAGAACAAGAATCAAGGGGCACATTCAAAAACATTATAAGTAACTGATATTTTATAAAATTAATATGAGAATTCACATTATCATGCACGAAAGTTTTGAAGCACCAGCAGCTATTGAAACTTGGGCACAGAACAAAAATCATGCAATCACATATACTCGTCTCTACGAAGGACATACATTTCCTCAAACTGTTAATGATATTGATTTTTTAATTGTAATGGGTGGACCGCAATCTCCTGCAACGACGAAAAATGAATGTTCTCATTTTGATGCAAAGAAAGAGATTAAATTTATTAAAAAAACCATTGATGCGGGGAAAATTGCATTGGGTGTTTGTCTTGGAGCACAGTTAATCGGAGAAGCGTTAGGTGCAAGATTTAATCACAGTCCAAATAGAGAGATTGGAGTCTTTGAATTGAAATTAACTGAAGATGCTAAAGATGATCCTGTTTTTTCAAAATTCCAGCAGAAGTTTTTAGTTGGACATTGGCATGGGGATATGCCCGGATTAACTCCAGAATCTAAAATTTTAGCAACAAGTGAAGGATGCCCAAGACAAGTTGTAAGATACACTCCAAAAGTATATGGATTTCAATGCCATTTTGAATTTACTCCAAGAGCAATTGAAGGGATGATTAAGAATTGTGGAAATGAATTAGAAGAATATAAAGATTTGCCATATATTCAATCTGCTGAAGAATTAAGAAAGCAAGATTATGAATCATTCAATAAACTGTTATTTTCATTCTTAGATTACATGGAAGAAACATACGGATAAAGTTGTGCGTGAATGTGCCTCCTTTATTTTTTTAGCCCAAAAAATTATTGCGTATAACATTGCGATTAAGAGAAGTTGTTTGCAGTAATTTTAATCTGTAAATAAGCAAACAATTTGGGTTAATTTCTGGTTTTCAAAAAGAAAATTTGCGAAGCGAAAACATTTTTCTGTTTAATCTGCTGTTCCCAGACCTGAAGGGCACGAGCTGAAACAAAAAGTTTCCTCGTGAGTTAGGAATTCTCTTTAGAGCAGGAAATTCAAATAAGCGTTCGCGATAAATTAATAAATGTATTTTCCAAACTAATTCTATGAAGAACGCAATGTATGCATTTTCAGGAGATCCGATTACATTTGGACATATAGACATTATAGCAAGAGCTTCAAAAACGTTTGATAATGTTATTGTTGGAATAGGTGTTAATCCTGATAAAAAGTATATGTTTAGTTTGGAAGAAAGAACAGAAATGGCTCAAAAGTCATTATCAAGATTTCCAAATGTAGATGTTGTTTCATTTCAGGGATTGTTGGTAGATTATGCTTATGAACATGGAGTTGGAGTTATTGTTAAAGGAGTAAGAAATGCTGCTGATTTTGATTATGAAAATGTTTTACATCAAGTTGGAGAAAGTCAAAAACTAGAGATAGACACGCATATTTTATTTGCAAGACCGGAGTTAGCACATATTAGTTCTAGTGCGGTTAAAGGAATACAAAAAGAGCAGGGGCTAATTCATGAATATGTTCCCCTATATGTGAAACAACGTCTTGAAGCTAGAATGTCAGGACAGTATATTGTGGGAGTAACTGGAGAGATTGGTGCAGGAAAATCATATGTGAGTCAGCAATTTACTCAGATGGGAAAACAAAGAGGAATTGAGGTTCATAATATAGAACTAGACCAAATAGGGCATCAAATACTTGGAGAACTAAAACAACCAAGATATGATGAAATAAGAAAACAAATAGCAGACACATTCGGACAACAAGTAAGAAGGAATGATGGAACCATTGATAGAAAATGTTTGGGAGATATTGTTTTTGCTGATTCAGATGCATTAGATAGATTAAACAAAATTTTAGAAACTCCACTCATGGTTAGATTAAGAAAAGAGTTATATGGAAAGCACGGATTAATCTTATTCAACGCAGCTTTAATAGCGGAATCTGATATGGCTTACTTATGCAACAATAATATTGTTTTAGTTTATGCTGATAAACAAACACAAGAATCTCGTTTAGCATCAAGAGAACTATCTTTAGAACAGAGGCAAAGAAGATTAGAAAGCCAATTTGATTTTGAAGACAAGAAAAGCAAATTACAACAAGCGATTAATATAGATAATCAAGGGAAAATTTGGGTTTTTGATAATTCAGAAGGTAAAGATGACATTGAATCAATTTTTAATGATGTTGTTTCGGAACTTAAAGTAAAATGAAAGAAAAATTTACAAATTTGTGGAATAGAATTAAAGCACAAGGCAGTGTAGAACAAGAGTTTGCTAGATTGAAAACTATGTATTTAGAACCTCAAAGATTTTATCATAATATGGCTCATATTGGTAGTTGCTTGACTGAATTAGACTCTGTTCGAGATTTAGTTCAACAGCCTGATTTAGTTGAGTTTGCAATATGGTATCATGATGCAATTTATAATCCTAAACTGAAAGATAATGAAGAGCAGAGTGCTCAGTTAGCTTATGATGTTTGTTTGGCTGCAAAACTTCCAAATGATTTTGCAAATAGAACAAAAGATTTGATTTTAGCAACAAAACATGACGCTGTACCACACGGTATTGATGCTAGAGTTGTAATTGATGTTGATTTATCGATACTTGGAAAATCTCCTGAAGAATTTGATGAATATGAAAGAAATATTAAAAAAGAATATTCTTGGGTTCCTGAAGAACAGTTCAAACAAGGAAGAAGCGCGATTCTTCAAATGTTTTTAAGTAGAGATTCAATATATCTTACAGATTTCTTTAGAGGAAAATATGAATCTCAAGCAAGAGTAAATTTGCAGAGATCAGTTAGAGCACTTCAATAGTTACGGAATTCCCCCCTCGTCGTTAGCCCATGAAATTATTGAGTTTAACATCGGGATTTAGAGAAAGTTAATTTATTCCGCGTGGAGCAAAGCGGAACAGAGCTGAAGAAATTTTATTTCCTTCTAACCGAGGGGGAAAATTAACAAAAGACACAATTCAAAAGATAGTACAAAACTCGGCAAAAAAAGCAGAAATAAAAAAAAAGAGTTTATCCACATCTACTAAGACACTCTTTTGCAACTCATTTTATTAGAAGCAGGAACAGATTTAAGAATCATTCAAAAATTACTTGGGCATTCAGATATTAAAACAACACAAATTTACACCCAAATCTCCCAAGCATCAATCAAAAACATCAAAAGCCCTTTAGACAATCTATAATCAAAAATTACTCAAATATCTTTTTCAATAAACCTTTACACTTTTCTCCAATTAAATTACAAATTTTTTCACCAGGGTGATAGACTGGAGGATAACTTACAAAATCCACTTTTTTATAATAAGACATTGGTGCAAGTTCTTTATACTTTTCAGTTGCTTTACTTTTATCAATTCGTGTTCCGATTGTTGTTGGTTTATTGTAATATCTCATAATTAAATAGAAATTATTTAGTTTAAATGTTTTATTATGTTTTCATATACAATCATAATACAATAAAACGTATTAATTCTACATTTTCATTAAGAGATTAGCTAAACAAAAAATTTTTGTTCATATTTACAGTGTAATCTGAATTATGAATCATTTCAATTTTATTATCAGCAATAAGAACGGTATTGTTTTTATCAATTATCTTTTGTAAGACTTTAACTAAAACAGGCAAATCGCTTAAGTGAAGTCCTTTTGTTGGTGTATCTAAAATATAGACGCATCTATCACCTAATTTCTTAGAAAGAACTTTTGCCAATCTTATTCTTTGTGCTTCTCCGCCACTTAAAGTATCTGATTTTTGACCAAGCGTAATATAACCCAATCCGACTTCCTGTAAAAATTCCAATTTTCTTTTTACTAATTTTGAATCTGAAAAAAGTTCTATTGCTTCATCAATGGTTAGTTTTAATAAATCTGCAACATTGTAGCTTTTATATTTTGCAGACAATACTTTTTCGGAGAATGAATTTTTATCTTCTAAAATATCTCTACTTACAATGAAATCAGATTTTTTTAATTTAAGTTTTTTGGAATCAGATAAATTAATATAAATATCTCTTATATTATCCCAAAAATTCAAATAAGTCGCAGGTCTGCTAGTTGGATGAGTGCCTATTGGAGTTTGTTCAACCAAATAACTTCTTCTAACATTTTGTTTACCCAAAACTTTATGCGATGAGTTTTTATCTCTAATATTCCAAGCATTTTTGCCTTTAAATAATGTGGAATAGACAACATTTAAGATTGTTGATTTTCCTGTGCCTATATTACCATAAACACAATTGAGCGAACCTAGGGGAAATTTGAATGTGTAATTTTTCAAATTATTCTTGTTAATTTTCTGCAAGGTAACAAAATTTTTTTGCATAGCTTTTGCCTTTAGGCTTGGATTCCTCTTGTAATGTACTATTTCAGCTTTGTTTGAGAATACATAATCAGCCGTAATGCTTTTGGAATCTTTGAATTTCTCCAAACTTCCTTGAAAAATTATCTCTCCGCCGTATTTTCCTGATTTTGGACCAAATTCAATAATATAATCTGCTCCTTTAATTATTTCTTTTGAATGTTCAATAGCAATAACTGATTTGCTCTCTTTAATCAATTTTTTTAATTTTTCCAAAACAATTAAACTTTCTTCTTCGCTAAGACCTGCACAAGGTTCATCTACAATTAGTAATTCATCTTTTTTAAGATTCATTATTATTTTATCAAGTCTTTGCAAATTATATTCTCCTAAACTAATCTTAAGATTTTTAGGAACAACAACTTTTTGCCCGATTGCATAAATTTTTGGAGTTTTTGAAATTTCGCAATCCACTTTTTCTCCTTGAGAGGATTTATACAAAACATCATAAATAAGTGATGTTTTCCCGCTACCACTTGGACCAACGACAGCAACTAATTTATTGAGTGGCATTTCTACTGAAATATTTTTCAAATTATGTATATTAGCATTTTTTATTTTGATTGTATCCATATTAGTTAATATCAATAGATAATTATAAAGATTTGCAGAATGAAAAATTTAATAAAAACTCTGATTATCTTATAGTATGAATAATTTTAAAAAATATTTAGATGAACTAAAAAAATTAAATCTTCCAAATGATAAATATGCTGTTTTTGGAAGTGGCCCGTTAGCAATTCATAAAATTAGGGATAGCAATGATATAGACATTGTAGTAAAAGAAGATTTATGGAACAAATTAATAAAAAAATATCCACAAGAAAATGATAAGTTAATTAAAATCGGCTCTGTGGAAATTTACAAACATTGGTTACCTTGGTTTAAGGATGTAAATTTTATAATTGATAATGCAGATATTTTCGAGAATATTAGATTTGTAAAACTAAAGTATGTTCTTGAGTGGAAAAAAGATTATGGAAGGAAAAAAGACAAAAAAGACGTTAAGTTAATTGAGAAGTATATTAATGAAATGCATCAATAATTCCCTATACTTTAACGCAGTAATGTTTAAAAAATGATTATGACTTTATTTACTTATGTTAGTTAAATTAGATGACCCTACAATGTTTTCAAAGGCGATTGAACTTATTTCTGAATTAGTTACAGAAGTTAGATTAAAGGTTAATGAATTTGGGATGAGTATTACTGCGATGGATCCGGCTAATGTTTCTATGATTGGTTTTAAAATCCCAAGAAGTGCTTTTACACAGTTTGAAGTAGGTAAAGAAGAATTAGGCATTAATTTAGAAAATTTAAAAAAGGTTTTGAAGAGATGTGGTACAAAAAGCTCATTAATTTTAGAGAAAAAAGAGAATATGTTAAACATTTTAATTCAAGATAGAATTAAAAGAAATTTTAGTTTAAGCTTAATTGAGATTGAAAGCGAAGATATTAATTTTAGTGAAAAAACTTCAAGGATGGAATTTGTTTCAAGAGTTGAATTAAGTTCCTTGGATTTAATTGATTCTATTGAAGATTGTGCTGTTGTTTCTGATGCTTGTTCATTTATTATCGAAAATGGAAAATTCATTATTGAGTCTAAAGGATTAAATTCTGCCAGAGCTGAATTTTCAGATGATTCTACAATTACCGGGGAAAATTGCAAATCAAGATATAGTTTAGAATATTTATCAAAATTTGTTAAGGGTTCAAAACTTTGCGATAAAACAGTTTTGAATTTTTCTCAAGACCATCCTTTGAAAATGGATATTCGAGCGAATAATATTGAATTGAATTTTATCTTGGCTCCTAGAGTTGAGACCGAGGATTAGCACTAATTTAGCAATCTTTGGTGAAAATAACTTTCTTAAATTTGGGCTTGTCCGAGTAGAGGATTAAATTTTAAATTTTGATTCTTTTTGGTTAAAATCTACAATTATAATTTCTTATGTAGCGATGCTACACTGCGAAATGAAATCTTAGCATTTTACCTCAAAAATAATTCAAAATTTTGAATATAAAAATATTTTTAAGAGCGTTGGCCTGAGTAGAGGATTAGCACTAATTAGCTAAACTTGGAAAATATTTATCACTAATTTGGGCTTGTCCGAGTAGAGGATTAACACTAATTTAGCAAACTTTTGAAAATAATTCTCTTAAATTTGTGCTTGTCCGAGTAGAGGATTAAATTTTATTGAAAAAATAAGATTTTTAATATCTCTTTAATTATGTTCTAAATGAAAATGTATAAGGTATTTCGTTCTGTTACCTTCCAAGAAGAAATTTCAAAATATGATAAAAACATCCAAAATAGAGTTGATAAAATAGAAGATAAACTAATGTATAATCCAGAATATGGAAATCCATTAGGAACAAAATGGTTTAGAGAGTCAAGATTTGAAAATTATAGAATTTATTATTTAGTTTATGAAGATTTGCAATCAGTTTATATCGTTGCAATAAGTAGCAAAAAAGAACAACAAAAGGTAATTAATACCATTAGGATTTTCTTTGAATTTTTCAGAGAAGAAATAGAAAAATTAGTTGAAAAATATAATCAAAATGAAGAATCTTAAAAATTTATTTTGTCCTTATTACATTGCCTTGTTTAATATCCTTTAGACTTTTAACTAATTGCTGTAATAATCCTAAATCTATATTTGCTTGCATTTTTAATTTTTCATATTCATCCTTTGGGATTTTTACCATTTCCATATAGATTATAATTAGTATTAACTTAAATAGCTTTTGATTTATCGTTTTTTAGAGATTGCTCACCTGCTTTTTTTCCTTAGAAAAATTTATCATTAATTTGTACTTGTCCGAGTAGAGTTAGATCTTCTTAAAAGAATCATTTTAAAAAGAGATTATTATATCCATTTTTATGAGAGAAGTTAAACAACTTGAAAGAATTTTAGGACAGGAATATGGAATAATTCCGAATCAATTGAATAATACTTGGTGGAATAGATATACTGAGCATATAAAAGAAAAGAACTTTAAACTAAAAGACGGATTTTTACAAGGATTAGTTCTTGCGACAATTATATCATTAAAAGGATTAAAAGGATTTTATAATCCTAGAACTCATACAATCTTTACACCCCAAAAAGAAGATAATTTTATAGAATTTGCTACTTATCATGAATTAGCTCATGGATATAATTATCAAAAGAATAAAAAATTTTTAGAAGTTACAGAAGAACTATGTTCTCAAAAGATTAATATTTTAAAAGGAAAAAACTTTGATGAGAAGATTATTTTAAAAGGATTTTTACATAAATGCGTAGATGAAGGAATTGCCGATTATTTAGCAATTCAGTCTCAAAAATTAAAAGCTCAAGAAGAAAAAAGAAAATTGAGTGAAGTTTATTGTTATGAAAGAGAAAGATTATTATCTGGTAATCCAAAAGAAAGACAAATGATTAATGGGGTAACTCCCATTAATTTTCCCCTTAATTTTGAAACTGCAAAAAAGATTAAATTAGATAGTTTCACACTAATGGTAGGTTATTCTGCAATTAAATCTGCTTCCGGGATAAAAAGAATAATCTTCTGTTCATATTTAGAAGAATTATTTGAAAATCTTCCCTATTTTTTTGGATATTATTTAGTTCGAACAAGATTGAAAAATAAACAAGAGGGGATTGGAAAAGAAGTGGATAAATTACTAATGAATCCTCCAAAAAGTATAGAAGAATTTTCAAACGAAGTTTTATCCGGATTTAGAGAATAAAATTTTATTAAAAAAATATTTATAAATCTTAAAATTACATTTTTCTTATGAAAAATAAGTTTGATAATGATTTAGAGAACTTAATAGAAATTTCAAAGTTAACAATTCCATCTTTAAAAGAATTAAGACTTTTTGGCAGTTATGGAACACCAAGATGGAAAGAAGAAACTTCAGATATTGACATTATGGCTTTATTATTTGATGAAAATTTTGGTGCTAAAAAAGATAGAATTTATGTGGGTTATTTTATTTCTGAAAGTCCTCAAAGACAAAACTTGCGGGAAAGAATATCAAAAAATCTTTCAAAAGAATTTATGAATAAATTATCATTACATATAGTAACAATTAATGATATGAATCATTTAATTGGATTAGACGAAGGTCGAGGAGATATTGGAAGAAATATGTATAAAGGGAAATTACTTTACAGAAGTTGGAAAATGAATCCATATCAATTTTTAAAATATTGTTCTCAAAAATTATGTCTTTTAAAAATTTAAAAAATAACTAATTTTATATATTATATGGATGAAATTTTTAATTATGTGAGTGAAGGTATAAAATGGATTTCTTTAGGAGGGATTATTTATTCAGATGCAATTATTGGTTGCTATATTTATGATGGAACTTTATTTCATAAAAAAATTGAATCTTCAGAAGAATTAGAAAAAATTGTAAAAGAAGAGGCAATAAATTTAGGATTGGATTCAACTAAAATAGATGTTAGATATAATTATGAAAATAAATGCTTTGCACGAAAAAACGAAGAGAGATATTATTTACATTTAGCAAATAGTTGGGAGGCAACAAGAAATACAGTAAGACATGAATTATATCATATTTTGAAAGATTGCCACAGAAAAAATACATTTTTTTATGAAAAATTTATTGCAGAACCAAGAGCAATATTATATGGTACATTTGGGATTAAGATTTAAAGACTATATAATACAAGGCAATTCAAACATTAAAAAAGCTTAAAAACCCTTTATTTCTAATCTAATCATGGCAAAGATTCCAGAAGCACAAAACCGATTATTTAAGAACATGTTTGTATGTAAAAATTGTCAAAGTAAAATTCGGTCTGATACTCAAAAAATTCTTAAAGGCTTGACTAAATGTCGAAAATGCAGTAAAAAAGCATTTAGACCTTTAAAGAAAAAATAAAAATTCTTAAGAAAATAAATTATTTTTGCTAAATTTATAATTAAATGATTAGATTTATAAGATAAAAAACTAATATAAAATAATGATAAATTCAAATCAGAATTTAGAAACAGAGAATAATATTCCAAATTTTATTTACCTATCCCTTGGGATATTTTTCGGGATTATATTTATCTGTTATAATTTATTTTTAATAGTTACACCAGCTCCTTATACTAATACAATTATACTATTTGGTTTACTCAAAGGAATGGCTGGATTATTATTTTTTTATCTCCCAAATTTGATTCTTTTATTTATTACTATTTTTTTATTTCTTTTTGGAATTAAAAAATTACAACCAAACAAAAGAAGTGATTTATCAATTAAAATTTTTATTTTTGGGATAATTCTTATAATAATACCAAATATAATGGTATTTACATCTCCTGGAAGTGGTGAGAATATGATTCTAGCTTTACCAGTGGTTTTAGGAGTTATATGTCAAGTTATCTCTTTAGAATATTTCATTCTCGGAGTAGTAAAAGCAATTTCTAATAAAAGAAGTTTAGACATGCAAGAGGGTCATTCAGACCTTTAAAGAAAAAATAAAAATTCTTAAGAAAATAAATTATTTTTGCTAAATTTATAATTAAATGATTAGATTTATAAGGTAAAAAAACTAATATAAAATATTAAAGAGGCAAAAAATGAGTTTTATTGTATATGATTTAGCATTCTTGGTAGCATTTTTAGTTTTTGCTTCAGTTTTTTTATATTTAAAGCGTGAAAATTTAAAGAAGGA
>DATDUI010000108.1:0-2239 GCA_035290465.1 Candidatus Nanoarchaeia archaeon
TTACTAATAGTGCTTCCCAAAAAACTCTTTTTTGATTTTTTAACATTTTATTTACCATGTATTATACCCTCTTAAAAATTTATATAGAGAAGTTATTAAAATTAACGGATATGCTAAAAGATAGAAAAACATGTAAGCAAAGATGTTAAATAAGCCGTGCCGTTTGAAATCTTTTTCTTTTGAATAAATTAATGCAATTGCATTATAAGTTATACTCATTATTAAAATTACTATTCCAAAGAAAAATAAAATGCTTGGTGAAAAATTAAAATCATTTAATGTTATTATTGCTGTTTGGGCTTCGATTGAATATTTTGTTGAAAGATATCGCATCGCCATACTATTAAATAATCTATAAATTAAAATGCTTAAACCAAACAGACCTAACACCCAAGAAATTGTGAAAAACGGCAAAATGAATTTACCGAGCATTCCGCATTTTAATAGAGTTTTTTTGTACTTACTGGTGGTTTGCAATCCTCCGACATTCCATCTAATTCTTTGTTTATACCATGCTTTGAAATTATCAGGTACGAGTGTATAAACTTTAGCGGGTATACTCATATGCACTTTGTATCCTTTTTTTACAAAGTGCCAAGTTATCTCGATATCTTCTGTTAAGTTTTTTTCATCAAACCCATTAACATCGTCAAAAGCTTTTTTTGTGTAAATGCTTAATGGACCGTTTGTGACGTAAATTGCATCCAAAAAACCTAACATTTTACGCGTGAATGCAATTAATTTATATTCTATTGCCTGAAGTTTTGAGATGAATTTTTCACGATTATAAACTAAAACTCTTGATGTTACTGCTCCGACTTTTGGATCATTGAAAAACCCGACCATTTTTGAGATTGCATCCGGTTGAGGGATTGAATCATCATCGGTAAAACCGATTAATTCTGTTTTTGCAAACTTTGCTCCATAATTTTTTGCTCCTGCTGCATTACCAGTATTTTTTGGGGTTTGAACAGCCATGACTAATGGATATTTTTTTGCGTATTCTTTCATAATTTTATAAGAATTATCTGTTGAACAATCGTCAACAACTATTATTTTCTTTAGGCCTTTATAATCGGATTTTAATAAATTAGTGATGGTATTTCCTATATCTTTTTCTGCATTAAAACATGGAATTATTATACTTAAAGAATAAATTTTTTTGGGTTTTGGATAACTACTTATTTCCTTACGATTTTGCATAAAAGTTAGACTAAACAAGAATAAAAAGTATAAAGTTATGAATGTATAAAACAAATAAATTATTGTTAGCGTTTCCATAATTAATTTACTTGTTCTTGGGTCTTTAAAGGATTATCGGATTCAGAAATATTGAAATAATCATAAAAATCGTCGCTTAAACTTAGAATATGGGTGTGTCCTTCTTTGGTCTTTTTTATTAAACCTAAGTCTGTAAATTTCTTTATATGGTCATAAGATTTATTTCCTCTTATTTTTGTTATGACTGATTGCTTCATTGGTTGTTTATATGCAATTATTGCCAGAGTTTCTTGTTCTGATTTGGTAAATTCTGCTGAACCTGTTGCAAGTTTGTTTATTATACAGGAATATTCTTGTCTTACGTCCATTTTCCAGAGTTTATTTTTTTCGATTATTTCCAGAGATGACTCTTGTTTTTCATATTTTTCCTGAAGTTTTTCTATTAATTCTTTGAGAATTAAGGGATTTAGGTCTGTGAATGAGATTAATTCTGCCATTGAAAGAAATCTACCGGATACAAAAAAAACTGCTTCCAGGGTCTTTAAATTCTCTTTTAATGTTGCGTCTTCAAGGTCTTCTGCAGTTTTACTTGTCACCTCCATAGTTTTATTAAAATCATTAGGATTTATAAGGTTTTTACTTGGGACAAAGGGGAATTAGATAACATTTAAATAAGAATTGCTTACATTTTTCTCTTTTAAGTTAATACGGAGTTGTTACTTTTATTACAGAGTATATACGTTTTAACATTTAATAGTTAAAATAGAGTTATATAAACATCAGATATTTTTACTTATTAAGTAAAATGGATATCATTAAGCAACTTCAAACTGAGATACACTATGCTCAGGTAAGAAAGATGTCTCTTGAGAAGCAGGCCCAAGAATTGGGCAGAAGCATTGGTGCTTTAACAAGAGAGATCATTTATCGAACAATTTAATTTTTAGTCTTTTGGGGTAGCGAGAAATTGCAACCCCAAAAGTAAATTCTAAATAAATAGTTTTTTATAACTTAGATT
>DATDUI010000109.1:0-17058 GCA_035290465.1 Candidatus Nanoarchaeia archaeon
TTGCAATAAGTTTTCATGTCCAGATAGTTATGAATGTACGGATACAAATTGCAATTTTAGTTTTGTTAATCAACAAGGAAGAGGATATGAAGTTAATGTTAATGATTCTGCTCCAAGTTCAATTAATTGGAGTGGTGTTGGTATTGTTTATAGTTCTACAAATATTAACTTAGTAAAGAATTCAACTTCATTTGGTAAGAATTGGATTTCTATGTCTGCGAATACCAGTTTAACAAATGCTCAGGGTTTAATTCAAAATATTAGTAATGCTGATGCATTGACTCGATGGAATTCCAGCTCTCAAAAATCTTCCGGATTAATTCCGTCTCCTTTTCCTTGGGCTCAATATCTTGGAGAAAATTTTAATTTAAATGTTGAAAGTGGTTATGAAGTTTCAGTAACTGCCAGTGGTATTTGGAGTCAGGTTTAAAATGGTAAAAAGATCTAATTTTTATATGAGAAATTTTATTTTATAAAAAGATTTTTAAGTAAGGAATATCTTACTTTGGGTATGGAAACAAAAATAGTTAAAATAACAAGTAAAGGGCAAATCTCAATTCCTATAGAGATTAGAAATTCTATGGGTATTAGCAGTGGAGATGATGTTTTTATGATCGGTGGAAAAGATTCTGTGTTAATTAAGAAAATTAATAAAGGTAATTTTGAAGATTTATTAAAGAACTCTGAATCTGTTGCAAATAAATTGTGGAATAATAAAGAAGATGATATTTGGGACACAGTTTAAGCAGGGGGAGATTTTAATTGTTCCTTTTCCTTTTAGTAATTTAAATTCAATTAAGCAAAGACCGGTTTTGGTTTTGTCAAAAAATAATTATAATAGAATGTCAAATGATATTATTGTTTGTGGTATTACTTCCAATTTGAAAGATAATAAATATTCAGTAATTATTGATAATGATTGTTTAGTTAAGGGTAAAATTCCTCTTCAAAGCAGAATTAAAGTTGATAAATTGTTTACTTTAGAAAAAAAATTGGTTAAGAAGAAAATTGGGTTAGTGAATGTTGATATTCTTACTCGGGTCAAAAAAGAAATTGAAAAGTTGATTTGATTCTTTGTAATTTTATACAAATGTATAATTAAGTTTATTAATGATTTTTTGTTTATTTTTATATGAGAAATTTTATTTTATTCTTTGGAATTTTAATATTATTTAGTTTTAATATTAATGCTAATTTTGTTTGTGGGATTGTTGAAAATTCTGATGATGGGATGTCTGGTGCATGGTTTAATACAAGATTATTTTATGAAAATTATAGTTCGAATTTTTTAAATTGCCAAGTTAGTCCTAAAGAAAATAAGTATTGTTGTGATACTGATTCAATTTATCCTCAAAATACCTGGAAAGTAGGAAAAAAAACTTTTGCAAGAGTTTATGATTTTAAAACTGGTTATTTTGCTGATGAAGTTAATGTTATAACTACCGGTAAAGCCTATGATGTCTTTCCAAATTTAAAATTGAAAAAAGCAATTAAAGTTAATGAACCTGTTAGTCGTGTAATTATTTCAAAAGAAAATAATCTTTCTTTAAATTTAAGTTTTAGCGAGCCATATAATTTAATTGAGATAAGAGATGAAAATTTTTTATTATTTAACTGTGATAATTGTACTTTTTTTAATGGTAGTTTGAATTTAAGTTTTGGTGAGAATAAATTTGATATTTTTGCAAAAAATATTAAAAATGAAACTTTTCAAGAAGTTATTGATGTAGCTTTAATTGAAAATTTTGATTTTGAAAGAAGTTTTGATTGTGAAGAATGCAAAAAAAAGATTCGTGGGGTTCAAAATGTCACAATGTCTCTTGAATTAAATCTTTCAAATAATGTTCATGGAGTTTTATTAAAAGAATATGTTCCGATTGAATGGAGTATTGTGGATGCTGGTTCAGGTATTATTAAAAAGTTTGATTCAAATTATAACCTTATTGAATGGAATCTCTCCGGAAAAAACTTTACTTTTAATTATCTTGTTCGTTCTCCAAATGTTGGGATTTTTCAACAGGAATTTTTATTTGGGACAAATTTAGAAGAGAATGTTATTAATGAAGAAGAAATTTCAGTCTATAAAGTTATTCCTGTGTCTTTACCTAAATTTTCTTCTGATTCTTCCGAGGGAGGTGGATGGGGCAAACCACCCGCTAAAAAAAATGAATCTTTGAAGAATCAAATTTCTCCCTTGCATCCTTTAGTGATTAATTTGAATGATTCTTTTGTTGAAAGAATAGCTATTTATCCTAAAACTGAAATGATCGTTGAAGATTTTAATCTTGATAGTTACTTTGAAGAAGATTTAATTGCAGGTTTAATACAAATTTATTCTTATGATTCTTCTTTAAGTCAAGATAATTTTGAAAAAGTCGGTATTGAGTTTAAGATTAATAAGGATTTTTCGTCAAAAAATAATTTTGAAAAAATTAATTTATACACATTGGATAATGGTTTTTCTTTAACAAATCTTTCTTTATATTCTGAAGATGAGAATAATTTTTATTATAGAGGATTTATTGAATTTAAAGAAGGGTTTGCAATTGTTGGTGTGGCAAATAATCTGAAATCTGAAGGTTCTTCTAATAAATTAACTGGTTTATCTATTTTTGAAGAGATTAATTTAAAAGAATCTTTTTTATTCAAATTTTTAATAAAAATTAAAAACTTTTTTTGAAGTAAAATTTAAGTAATTTCTATAGCCTTTCAATGATTTTTCTGAATTTTTTTAATTCTTTTTTTTGTTTTTTAATTTTCTTTAATTCAATTTTTCTTTGCTGTTTTGCTTTTTGGTTTGTTTTTTTTTGAGTTTTTAGAAATCTTTTTATTATTAATACAAAACAAATTATTAAAATTGCAATAAAAACTATCCATAAGACTTTATTATCTAAACTAAGGCTCATAAAATAGAGTATTTTGTCATAAATTGCTGTAACCATTTTATTCTCATCTTGTTATAAAAATTGATTATTTAGTTTTATATTTAAACTTTTTGCAGAATTTTATTGAAAATGTTAAACTTTTCTTCAAAAACCTATTTAAAGTTTTGTTTATATTAATTATTGTTAATGAAAGAGGTAATTTTTCGATAAAAATTGCTTTTAAAAAGTGTTAAAATGTTTCAATTAATTTTAGGAAAAAGGGGCAAGATTTGTTTAAGTTTTTTAATTTTAGTTCTAACTTTATTATTGTTATTCTTGCCTTTTTTGTCGTCTTTATTTTCGTTTGAAAAAAGTTATTTAATAGGGGAAGATGTTAAATTTGATTTAAGATCTTATGGGAATTACACTTTGAAGATTATTACTCCCACTCAAATTTTGATTAAAGAAGGTTATAATGATATGTTTACTTTTAAATTAAAAGAAGCTGGTTCTTATGAAATCATTCTTAAAACTGAAAATATTTCTGAAACTTTTAATTTTGAAGTTTTTGATAAACCAGAAATTTTGGAAATAAATTTAAATTCTTCGAATAAAGATAATTTTTCTTTAAATGACCTTGGTATTATTGAAGAATCAAAGAAATTGTCTGAAGACTATCCGGGTGTTGTTATAGGTAAGCCTGTTTTATGGACGAAAAAAATGGATTTATCGAATGCAAAAAAAATTAGAGTAAAAATTCCTGAATTAAGCGAAGGAATTATGGTTTTAGAGAATAATCAATCTATTGAATTTGTAGAAAGTAATTTAATTTTTGGCAATATTCTGAATTCTTTATCCGGAAAAGAAAACGAAAAAGAAATTATTTTAACAGATATTCACGGGAAAATAGAAATTAAGTATAATACTCCTGCCCCTCAAAAAATTGAAAAAGATATTTCATTTACTGAAAAAGAAGTGATTGTATCTTCCGAGATTCATTATGAGAATGTTTTAGCTTATACCAATATTAATGAAATATTTACTCTGGATGAAAAAGATTTAATTAAGATTTATTGGATGGAAGGAGAAAAATATATTGATTTTGAAGCTTATGATACTGATAATGATGATTTTTTAGATTATGTTGAATGGATTGCACCTCATTTATCCGCTCAAACTTTTGAAATTATTTTAGTTACTAAAGCTGAACATTTAGATTCACAGAGAAATTTTATAAAAGAAGTTTATGATTTGATTAAAGATATTGATGAAAATTTTGTTTTAATTTCTAATCAAGAATTTTTAAGAGTAACTTTTGAAAATAACTTAACGAATCAAAATGATATTACTATTTATGCTAAAGGAAATGGTCATGTTGAGGTTTATGAAAAAGATTCAAATGTTAAAATTGCAGATTTTGGAGAAATTAACGAATATAAAAAATATCAAATATTTTTAAATTTTTTAACAGGAAAGCAAAATACTTTTGATTTAAGAGTTATTGGTGAAGTAGAATTTGATTATGTTATTGATCCAACTGCTCTTGGGGTTTGCACTGCAATTGAGGTTTGTTTGGATAACGGTGCTAGCGGGTCTTGTGCTTGCAGTGATGTAGCTTCAAGTAATAATGTTTATCTTGGAGGAGGGTTAGATACAAAATCCGGTAATTTGGCTAAAGGTGTTATTGATTTAACAAATACATCCTTGATTCCGGTTGGAGCAACAATTCTTGGGGCAAATTTGTATGTTGAATATTATGTAGAATCCGGAATGAGTTACTGTGAAATTTCTTATTCTGCAAATGGTGGAACCTGGACTTTTTTGAATTCGAATTGTGTTGGCAATACTACCGAATCAAGTATAATTTATGATTTAAGTGGTTTAACTGAGGAAGAATTAGAAAATTTTAAAATAAATTTTACGGCTGTTAAAATTCCTACTTCTGGTTCTCCTATAAAACTGTTTGTTGATTATGCCTATCTAAATATATCTTATCAAGTCGCAGGTGCATTAAGTCTAAACTTAAATGCCCCTTCTAATCTGCAGGTTTTGAATAATTTTACTGTCAATTTCAGTTATACTCCTTTATCAACGGATAATTTTTTAAATTGCAGTTTATGGGATAATTCTTCCGGAAGTTTTATAGTTAATCAATCAAACTCGACTTTGATCACAAATGGTTCAATTAATCTTTTTTCAAATACTTATTCTAGTGAGGGTTCTTATATTTGGAATGTTGAATGTTGTGATAATACAAATGGTTGTGTTTTTGCTTTTGTTAATAGGACTTTTATTTTAGATTCTACTTCTCCTTTTGTGACTTCTGTTTTTCCTGAAAATAACTCTTTTTCAAATTCTACATTTGGTATTGATTTTATATTTAATGTTAGTGATACAAATAATGTAGGTAATTGCTCTTTGTTTATTGACAACATTAGTGTTTTAACAGATACAACAATCAGTAAGGGGATAAATCAAACAATTAGTTACCCTGTTTCTGACGGTTTGCATAATTGGAGTATCCATTGTTTTGATGAAGCAGGCAATGAAAATGCAAGTGAAACAAGAAATCTTAATATTTCTTTTTCTCCTCAAACTTATGATCGACGTTGGTATGAAACTTTTTCTTCTAACTTTAGTTCTACTGCAAATATCTATTTAGAAAATACTCGTGATAATGATGAAAATAATATCACTTATGCAATTCCTGCCGGAGGATTATATACTATTGTTGAAGCTGTAAGTCCTTTTATGGTGAATAATGGTGCATTAATACCGTCAGGAACTATTTCGTTTAGTGCTGTTGCAAGTGCAAGTGCAAATAATAAAGCGTATTTAACCTGGAAATTTTATATTACTAATGCATCCGGAGATTTTTTGATGTGCCAGCATGGTGATGATTCTACCGGAGGAACAAGAATTACATCCGGAACAGGAACTTGGACAGGAAGTTGTAATAATCTGAATGATTTATATCTCTTTAGTACTGATAGGATAAAATTAGTTTTAAATGTTCGAAATACTGATACTGGTGCAGTTACTATTATACACTATTGGGATAATCTTAGACTTTCTTTTGTTGAATTTCCGGATTTTATTTCTTTAGGAAATTTGAATGTTAACTTAGTTACTCCAACGAATGATCAAAATATTTTAACTGCACAGGATTTAAATGTTACTTGTAATGCGAGTTGTGATGCCGGAAAATGTTTGGATACGAATGTTTATGTTCAATATAACACTTCTGCAACTGGTTGGACTAATATTGGTGCATCCGGAAATTTAATTTTGTCCGGCAGTGAAACAAATCCTCATAATTTGGGCAACACCACTACAAATGTTTCTTCTACAAATTTTACGATTAGAGGAAATATTGAATCGATAAATAATATTCGTTGTGTTGCAATTTCTGATTATTCAAATGTTAATGGGACTACTACAAAACAAGTAACAATTACCGGTGCAAATCAGGCTCCAAGCGTGTCTTTAGTTACTGCCGAGAATTATTGGTTTAATTCTAGCAGTGTTTTATTAGAATACAATGCCGGTGACGATAATGGTCAATTTGATAATTGTTCATTATATCTAAATGGTCTTTTTAATCAAACAAATTCAACACCAATTATTAATGGTTCAATAAATAATTTTACTTTAACTTTGGGAAACAATAATTATAATTGGACTGTTGTTTGTTATGATTCTGCAGGGTTAAATGGTACTGATACGACTCAGAATTTTAGTGTTGATACTGTTTTCCCTCAATTAAATCTAACTTATCCTTCGGATGAGGAAATTATTTATACGACGAATATTAATTTTAATTTTAGTGCAAATGACAATTTGGATTCTGTATTGGTTTGTAATTTAACTGTTGATGGCATCGTTAAAGATTTAAATTTTAATGCTAATAATGGGACATTTACTAATCGAACAGTGAGTTTAGGTATGGGGGATCATTTATGGAATGTTAGTTGTATTGATAATGCAAAAAATTTGAACACCAGTGCTACTTGGAACTTTACGATTGTTGATTATCCTCCTACTGTTTCTTTAGAACTTTTTGATCCGACTTGGTTTAATATTAGCAATCCTATTTTATACTATAATGCAACAGATAATAATGATTTGATTAATTGTTCTCTTTATATTAATGGAATTTATAATCAATCAAATTCAACAGTTATTCTTAATAGTCAAATTAATAATTTTACCTTAAGCTCTTGGGATGACGGGCAATATAATTGGACTGTAAATTGTACTGATACCGGGGGATTATCAACTAAACCTGCAAATAAAACTTTTTATATTGATACGACTTTTCCTATTTTAAATTTAAGCAAGCCTGATAATACTTCACAGTTTTTAATCTCTGATATTAATTTTAATTTTACAATAATTGATAATCTTGATTCTGTTTTAGTTTGTAATCTGACTATTGACGGTATCGTTAAAGATTTAAATTTTAATGCAAATAATGGAACCTTGACTAATAGATTAATAAGCTCTTTAACTGACGGGGTTAAATATTGGAATGTTACTTGCATTGATCAGGCAAATAATACTAATACCAGTGCAACAAGAATGATTAATGTTTCCAAATCTCCTATTGTTATTTTGAATACCCAAAATAATGCATTTTTTAATACGACAAATGTTGAGTTATTTTATACTCCTAGCGATAATACTAATTTAAGCTCTTGTAGTTTATATCTAAATGGTGCATATAATCAATCAAATTCCACAACGATTTTAAATGGTGCACAAAATAATTTTACTTTAACTTTAGGAAGTGGATATCATAATTGGTCAATTAGGTGCAATGATACAATTGGTCTTGTGAATCAAACTAGTTATAGAAATTTTACTGTTGATTTAGCAAAGCCGATAATTAACTTGGATTATCCTTCTCCTGGTGCAATGGTTTATGATTCTATTGTTTCATTTAATTATACTGCTATTGACGATTTAGATTTAAATATTGGCTGTAATTTAACTATTGATGGTACTGTTCAAAATTTTACAACTGCGATTAATGGGAGCAATACAATTGTTCCTTTTACATTTTCTTTAGGGGGTTTAAAATTTTGGAATGTAACTTGTATTGATGATTCAGGTAATTTAAATTCAAGTGAAACAAGAAATTTTACATTATATCTTCCTCCAATTGTTAATTTAACCAGTCCTGAAAATTATTATTGGGCGAATTCTACGAGTTTAACTTTTTACTATAATATTAGTGATGGCAATGATGATATGGTGAATTCAAGTTTAATTTTGAATGGTGTTTTGAATCAATCAAATTCTACTTCTTTAATAAATAATGAAATAAATAATTTTACTGTTTTTGGTTTAGATGATGGATTTTATAATTGGACTGTTAATGTCAGCGACTCCGAATCTTTAGTTGGTACCGATAATATTCAGTTTTTTTATGTTGATACAATAAAGCCGACAATTATAATAAATTCTCCTTATCAAGATGAAGTTATTACTACGAATAATGTAACCCTGAATTTTACTTTAATTGATAACCTGGCAGAAAATATTACTTGTAATGTAAGTGTTGATGATTTTGATGAATTTCAAAATGAAGTTTTTATTAATGATACTAATATCCGAGAATTATTGAGAAATGATGGGAATTATACATGGTATGTTGAATGTATCGATATGGCTAAAAACTATAATATAACTTCTTTGATTAATTTTAGTGTTGTTGCTCCTCCAATTGTTAATTTAACTAGTCCGAGTAATAATTGGATTGCAACAAATTCAACTGTGATTTTTAGATATATCCCTTATGATGCTATTGGTATTACGCAATGTAAATTGTATTTTGATGAAGGATTGAATCAAACTGATAATACTATCAATAAAAATGAAGAAAATTCTTTTGCTCCTGTAGGGGGAATAAGTGAAGGTGAGCATAATTGGACTGTTGAATGTTCTGATGCTGATTTAAATTTAGCTAATGCAACTTTATATTATTTCACTCGTGATATCTCTCCTCCGACTATTGGATTAGAGCTTCCAATAAATAATTCCGGGAAATATTTTGACGGTGGTTCTGTAACTTTTAGGTGGACAGCAAATGACTCTGTTTATAATATTTTTCAATGTGATTTAATTGTTGATGGCATAGTTAAAAAAAATGATGAATGGGTTACAAGCGGAATTTCAAATCCAGAAAGTGTTGCGGGTCTAACCCTCGGATGGCATAATTGGAATGTAACTTGCTGGGATGCATTAAATAATTCTAATAATAGTTTAACCTACGGATTTAACTTTACGTATCCTGATTTTTTCCTGAATCAAAGTACCTTTAGTTTTAATGTTACAAATCCTAAAGAAGGTGAATCTGTGTTTATTAATTTGACTTTAGAAAATCTTGGGGGTACAGATATTAATAATGTTGTTCTAAAGTTTTATGATGGGAACCCCGATTTAGGGGGGTCTCAAATTGGGGCTGATAAATTGATTAATATTTCAAAATATAATCTAACTGAAGTTAATACTACTTATATTGCAGATGTTGGGACAAGCGAAATTTTTGTTTTAGTTGATCCTCCATTCGCAACTAATGGTACATATGACGAATGGAATGAAAGCAATAATGAGGTTAGCGGAAATATTACTGTTGGTAGCTGGCATTTCTTTTATGGTGAGATTGATTCAAGCAGTAATTACAGTTTAATGGACAGTTCTGAGGGTCATGTTATTAATTGGAATATAATTAATTTTAGCCAAGGAGAAGTTTTTATTAGCGACCTTGAAAGTGATATCTCCTGGTTAGATTTAGTTGCAATCGGGAAAAAAATAAATCTGGATAATTCTACTGATGATTTTATTGAAATTGATTCTCTTTTAAATATGAGCAATTTTGAAGATTCTGTGAATTCCCTTTATTCTAATGATAGTATTATTAATTTGAGTATCTTTGGCAAGGATGTTAATTATATTCCTATTGCCAATTCTACAAATAATACTAATTTCATTACCGGGATTTTATGGGATTCTTTAGATGATATTGGAGATTTAGAGTTTGATGAAATAGATAAGGAAGATTTAATTTTTGTAACCAAGATTAATCAGGGGGGGGTGGGAGCATACGGTATTTACGATTATGAGATTCGTGTTCCTGCGATGCTTCGTGAATATGATTCAACTAACTCTGAAAGTGCAGTTTTTTATGCTGAACTTCTGTAATCTCTTCGCTGTTGTGATTTTTTTACCTTTTTAGGATAACAAATTAATTCGAAAGGTTTATAAATTTGTGCGAATATATTCGTATATAAATATAGAGTATTTAATGAAAGGAGGGATTTAAAAAAGAGGATGAGTAAAATTTATAGATTGTTGTTATTACCAATTCTAACTTTAGTTCTCTCTTTGGTTGTTGTTTATGCTGTAATTCCATCAGGCGGTACACTTACAAGCGTTTCGAATGCTACTGCTCCTGCTGATGTTGCTGGAAGTCATGCTGCAATTGCAGGTAATGTTACTGAGATGACTGTTGTTGCTTTTACTACAACACAGAGTTGGCAAGGTTATTTTGGGAATATTACAGGTACTATCCAATTAGCAGATGGAAGTGATAATGTAATGTATAATTGGTCACTAGCAAGTCCAGAGGGTGAAATCTATGCTTCAGTTAATAATTCAGTTAATTGGGTTGGAACACAATGTTACAATAATACAACATTTACTCCAAATTTAGAATTGGAATATAATATTCTTGGTGATGATGTTGATGGTATTGATGAAACATTTAATTTACAAAACCATGATACATTTTATGTTAACAATATTTTGATTAACACTAATACATGTATGTCCGCTAGAATTTACGGAGATACTGGTGCAGGTGTTGATACTGAATTTGAAGAGGTATTATTAAAAGGTGGAAGCAATGAAACTATTTTTGCATCAATCTTAGAAGAAGATATGCTTGGTTTTAACGATGCTTCACATGATTTTCAAATGTTAGTTTTGGAAGATGGTCATGGAACTGATACTGCTACTAGACCGTACTACTTTTATGTAGAGCTAGAATAAGGTTATTTTATTTTTATTTTTATTTTTATTAAAATGGGGAAAGAAAGGATGAATAAAAAGAATTTTTTTCGAAAAAATTCTTTAGGATTCCCTACTTCATTGTGAGGTATAAAATCAGTAGGGAATAAGGAAAGAAAAAGAAGTATAAAAAAATGCAAAAAAATATTGAAAATAGATTAAAAAAAGAAAAAGAGATTCTTTTAGTTGTTCTTATATTAGTTGGTTTTTTATTATCATTAACTTCATTTGGTTTAGTTTTTGCAGCGAACCCTGGTGGTCCTGATACAATTACTAGTGCTACAAATGAAACAAAGTCTGCAGTTGGTGCAAAGATGTTTAATATTTCAGGGGGATATGTTTCTACTTTTAATTTATCTGCGACTATTCAAAATCCGCGTTGGAAAGCATTTATCGGTAATGTTACTGGTAGTTTTACTTTAGATGATTCTTCTGGATCAACAATTTATGATTGGAGTATTACAACAATTACTGGTAGAGTTTATGCAACAAGGCAATCTGGTGCAATTACCTGGGCAAGTGTTAATTGTTCAAATACAACTTATCTTAGCACTGAAGCAATTGCAATGAATCATAATAATTCAAATGATCAATTAAATGCTACTTTTACTGTTGATACACATAGCACTTTTTGGGTTGGTGCTGTTTCAATCCCTGCTAATACTTGTCCTACAATAAATACTTATGTAAATGATATAGCACAAGATTCAAGTTTTGAAGAAATGGCTTTAAGTGACGGAGTAAATACTGTTTATGCTACGATTATGGAAGAGGATGTTACAGGATATGACGGATCAAAATATGATTTTCAAATGATTGTTCCGGAGGATGGATCTCCTGGTTTTTCAGGGGCTACTGCATATTATATTTATGTTGAAATAGGTACTTAAAATTAGAAAATGAAATTGAATAATTTAAACAAAAAAATGAATCTCGAAGGAAAGTTAATTGGAATTTTATTTTTAGAATTAATTGCATTATCGTTTATTCTAACTTCTTTTAGTTCTTTTATTAGTGGTGGTGTTGGAAATAATGTTACTGTTGCTACTTCATTACAAGTTGGAGAGGTTTATCCTGAATTATTAAATGTTAGTATTGATAGTGGTGCTTCAAGCGTGACTTTAGTTGGCAATTCAACAAAAGTTGTTTTATGTGTGGGTTTGATTAGGGATTATAATAATGATAGCACTTTAGGAAATGCAACTGCTGAATTTTTCAGTACTTCCGGTTCTTCTTATGGAGGTAGCAATGATCGTAATTTGCATTATACAAATAGTTCTTGCTTAATTAATACTAGTTTTGGTTCATGGGGGGGTGTGAGTGATGATGATTATCATGCTTTAGCACAATGTAACTTCCAAGTTTATTATTATGCAAATCCAGGAAATTGGAATTGTACAATGTTTGTTAATGATAGTGTTGGATTTAGTGATTTACAAAATGATAGCATTACTATGAATCAGCTTTTATCTATTGGTCTTCCAGCTTCTATTGATTATAGTGTTGTGAATTCTACTGCTGTTTCAGGTGAACAAACTGTTAATGTAAGTAATACCGGAAATGTAATCTTAAATTTGAGTCTTTCTGGTTATGCAGTTACCGAAGAAGATAATTATTCTATGAATTGTACTTTGGGTAATATACAAAATATTAGCATTAATTATGAAAAATTCAGGCTTAATACTTCAATTACTGGACCATTGACTTTATCTGATTTTGAAGCAAATTATACTAATTTAAGCTCTGGTCCTACAGTAAAAAGATTTAATTTGAATTATCGACAAGATGATGCTAATGATGATGCTATTAATGGTACTTATTGGAGAGTTTATGTTCCTCGGGGTGTAGCTGGTAATTGTACTGGAAATATTTTATTTGGGGCTGTGCAAGCTGAAGAATAATTTGATTCTTAATATAAATATTTGTAAAAATATACTTTAAGATTTAATTAAAAGACACCCGCTGGTTTCCTCAGAAAATTTGTAGAATTAAATTTTCTGGGACATTCAAAAGGCGATACTTTTGAAGTTTTCAAGCTTCCTCAAATTGTGGAGCGGTGGCATTTTTACTCAAGCCCACACTTGCAATTTTTTCAATTTACTTTCAGGACTTAATGCAAGTGTAAACTTTCGGAGCCTCCTGTAATGTCACGTGGAATCCCATTATCCTGTTCTCCCTCATCCCCCTTGATATTGCTTATGCAATATCTGCACCTTTAAGATATTAAATCTTAATTATTAAAGCATATTTTTATAATCAGATTATAGAAATCTTTAATAATTGTTTTTTGTTTAATTTAAAATGGTAAAAAGTTTGAATATTGAAGAGAAAATTAAAATAATTAATGAAGTTGGTGAAGAGGTAATTAATCAGGAAGAACTTAGAGAATTATTTTTGAATAAAAAAAATCCAATCGCTTATGATGGGTTTGAACCTTCCGGCAATATTCATATTGCACAGGGTTTACTTCGGGCAATTAATGTTAATAAATTAACTTCTACTGGTATTAAATTTAAATTTTGGATTGCTGATTGGTTTGGGATGTTAAATAATAAAATGGGTGGAGATTTAGAGAAGATTAAGATTGTCGGAGAATATTTTATTGAGGTTTGGAAAGCTTGTGGTATGGATTTAGAAAATGTTGAATTTATCTGGGCAAGCGATTTTATTAAGGAACATCCTGAATATTGGGAAACTGTTTTGAAGTTGTCGATGAATGCTACTATCAATAGGGTGCTTAGGTGTGGCCAAATTATGGGGCGTGAAGAGAACACAAATAATCCTGCTTCCCAAATATTCTATCCTTTAATGCAGATAGCTGATATTCATCATTTGGGTGCAGATATTACTCAACTTGGAATGGATCAGAGAAAAGTAAATATGCTTGCAAGGGATATTTTTCCCAAGTTAGGATTTAAATCGCCTGTGATTATTAGTCATCATATGCTTATGGGTTTAAGTGAACCGAAAGTTGATGGATCATTAAATTCTATAGATAGAAAAATTGAAATTAAAATGAGTAAGTCTAAACCTGATACTGCTATTTTTATGACTGATTCAGAAGATGAAGTAAAAAGAAAGTTTAAGAAGGCTTATTGTCCTGAAGGACAAATCGAGGACAATCCGATTTTAGAATATTTTAAATATATTATTTTTGAAAAGTTTGATAAGATAATTATTAATCGGGATGAAAAGTTTGGGGGGAATTTGGAATTTAATTCTTATAATGAATTAGAAAAAGTTTTTGTTGAAAAAAAAGTTCATCCTCTTGATGTTAAAATGACTTGTGCAGTATATATTAATGAACTTTTAGAACCTGTCAGAAAACATTTTGAAGAAAATAAAAAAGCTAAGAAATTATTGGAAAAAGTTAAGAGTTTTGAAGTTACGAGATAATGCTTTTTAAAAAATAAAAATTATTTTTTATTCCAAAATCTGCTTTTTGGTTCTCTATTATTTTGTTCTGTTGTGCTTCCTGTTCCTGTTACATAACCATTATTTCGTTGTTGCTGTGATGTCCATTCTAATCCTTTTAATCCTCTATTCATTTGGCTTCCATGTGGGAGTTTTCCTATATAATATTCTATTTTTTCTTTTCTTTGTTCTTCTGTATAATTTGGTGCATTGTTTTTCCAATTAGGATCTTGTTGTGTTCTTGAGATTCCGCTAGTCATTGTTATTCCTTTTGAATATGAATTTTCCGGGATAATTATTTGACTTAAAGAAATAGTTGATGTTATTAATGTAACTGTTAATAAATTTTTTAGTGTTTTCATTTTATCACCTCTGACATATTTGATGAAAGGATATTAATAACCTTTATTAATAATTTTTTATCCATATTTTAATTTTTGGATAAAATTTTTAATTTGTTATCCTTTTCTTAGAAATTATTTAATTTGTTCTGAATTCTACAACATCTAAATCTTTAAGTTTATGTTTTAATCCTACACTTTGTCCTGCAAATTTGCTTGATGGTCCCCAAATTTTTGTTTGTTTTATCTTTTTTGAAAATCCTTTTAATATTTTTTCTGCAATATCTCCAACAGTAGAATTTGGTTTAATAATTACCGGTTTAGGTGATTTTTCTTTTCCTGGTTCTTTTGTAAAAATTCTTATGCTGTCAAAACTTTTAAATATTTTTTCTTTTAATTCTTCAATATTCTGTTTTGTTTTTGTTGAAATTAAAATAAAGTTATATTTTTTTGATTGAAGTGTTGCTGAAATTTTTCTGTGTTCCTGTTCACTTAATTTATCTATTTTGTTAAAAATAATTATTTGTTTTGCATTGGATTTTCCTAGTTTTTCCTGTATTTGTTTAATTTGTTCGATGTTATCTACTAAAATTAAAATTGTGTCTGTGGTATTAACTAAACTTTTATCATAATATTCTGATTCAAGTGCAGGATTTTCCACTAATTGAATTTGCATTTCAAGATAGTCCATCATTCCAATTATTGATTCTTTTGTTGTAAATGGATAGCTTGCGATTAATGGTTTTGTATTTGTGAGAATTGAAAGCAAGCTTGATTTTCCGACATTTGTAAAGCCAATGATTATCGCTTGCATATCTCCTTTTCGTATTCCTATTTTGGATGATTTTCCTGCTTTTTTGATTTTATTAATTTGTTCTTCTAATTTTTTTCTTCGTGTTGTTAATTGCTGTCTTAGATTCTCACCTCCCTTATGTTTGGGTGCATGTGAAATCATTTTTCTTAAAGCAATGAGTCTTTCCTCGAGAGTGTTTGCTTCAAAATAATCTTTCTCTGCTTTTACATATTCTGGGTCGTTTACATTGATTGGCATCTAGGGCAACCCCCTGGTTTCCCTTAGGATCCCTTCCTCAAAACATTGAAGGGTGGCATCCTTTTTGAGCCTTCGTGGGATACCACAAAAAATGGGCAACTCCCTAGTTTCCCTTAGGATCCCTTCCTCAAAACATTGAAGGGTGGTATCTTCTAACTCAAGCCCACACTTGCAACTTTTAAAATTTGCTTTCAGAATATTATGCAAGTGTAAACTTTCGGAGCCTTTCGAGATACCACAAAAAATCTTTTCCCTTAGAATCCCTTCCTCAAAACATTGAAGGGTGGCATCTTTTAACTCAAGCCCACACTTGTAACTTTTAAAATTTATTTTGATAAAAGCATACCAGATTTTAACGATTCCCCTGTTTTTCTTTATTTGAATTTTAATTCCCACACTCCCCTGCACCATTACATGGTTTGCCTTTAAGCTGTTAAAATCTTGATTGTTTGTATGCTTTTTTATAATTCCCTCGAAACATTGAAGGGTATTATATCTGTTTATTCTTGTTATCATTTTAATTTTATGTTAAATCTTTTAAAGTAACTTTACTTAAAAATTTAATGAAACTTAAAAAAAACTTTTTTAATGAAGATCCAAGTATTGTTGCTAAGAATTTATTAGGGAAAACTTTAGTAAGGGTTATGGATGGCAAGGAATTACGGGCGAAGATTGTGGAGACTGAGGCATATTATGATAAAAATGATCCTGCCTCTCGGGCAAGGCAAAATGGTGATTTGAAAGATACAATGGAGATGGATGCAGGGACAATTTTAGTTTATGGTGTTCATAATAGTTGGTTAATTAATTTCGTCACAGGAAAAAAAGGTGATGCTGCTGCGGTTTTATTGAGAGCACTTGAACCTGAAAATTTTGATGTAAATACAAAAGGTCCTGGTTTACTTACAAAAGCGTTGAATATTAAAAAAGAATTTCATAAATTAAATATTTTGAATTCTGAATTAATTTGGGTTGAGGATTCCAAAAAGAATAAATTTGAGATTGTTGAAAGTTTTAGAATCGGAGTGCATGAGGATTTGCCTGAAAAGTTAAGATTTTATATTAAGGATTGTTCTTGGATTAGTAAAAAATGAAATCTGAAATTATTGAAAAAATTATGCAAAAAAAAGAATTTTCTGATTTACCCATTAAGGATGTAGAATTAGTCTTTGAGAGTTTTGATAAAGATCAATATGTTGAAGAAGAAAAGATTAAGTTAACTCGGGATTTATTAAGGAAAATGTATACTGCTTTTGTTTCAGACAAATTGTTAAATGTTAAAGAGAAAAGTCCAGAATGGTTTTTAAGAAAGCAT
>DATDUI010000110.1:0-21821 GCA_035290465.1 Candidatus Nanoarchaeia archaeon
AAGATTAATTCTAAGCGTTTAGAATGGAAGCAAAAACAAAAAGAAGATGAATTAATAAAGAGAAAATGGGATGAGATAAGAGAATTACAAAAAATTCAAGAGGGAAGATTTAAAGAAATAGAATCAAAGAGAGAAGAAAAAATAAAAGAGGAAGAAAGATTATCTCGACAAAAGAGATTTAATGAATTTAAAAAATATTTCAGCAATTTTTATTCTAATGTTAAGAAAAAGATTAATTCTAAGCTTTTAGAATGGAAGCAAAAACAAAAAGAGAAAGAATTTATTCGAGAACAAGAAGATGAAAGAAAAAGATTACAAAAGATTAGAGAAGAAAGACTTAAATGGATAGAATCAAAGAGAGAAGAAAAAATAAAAGAGGAAGAAAAATTATCCAGACAAAAGAGATTTGATGAATTTAAAAAATATTTCAGCAATTTTTATTCTAATGTTAAGAAAAGAATTAATTCTAAGCGTTTAGAATGGAAGCAGAAGCAAAAAGAGAATGAATTAATTAGAGAACAAGAAGATGAAAGAAAAAGATTGCAAAAGATTAGAGAAGAAAGACTTAAAGAAATAGAATCAAAAAAAGAAGAAAAAATAAAAGAGGAAGAAAAATTATCCAGACAAAAGAGATTTAATGAATTTAAAGAATCTTTTAGTGATTTTTATTCTAATGTTAAGAAAAAAATTAATTCTAAGCGTTTAGAATGGAAGCAGAAGCAAAAAGAGGATGAATTAATCAAGAAACAGGAAGATGAAAGAAAAATTGAAGAAAAAAAGATAAAGGAGAAATTATTAAGGGAAAAAATAATTGAAGAAAAAAAGTATAAAGAAAAAATCTCTGAGATTAAAAGAATTCAGGATAAAAAAATAAAAAAAAGTTTGTCTAATTTAAAAGATGTTGAGAAAGATATTGATAAAATTAAAGGTTTTGATAAAATTAAAGAGCCTTTAGATCATTTTTTTAAAAAGATTAAACAGGTAATTCTTAAACCCAAACCTTCTCAAAAGAAAATTGTTATTGAAAAAGAATTAATTTTAGATGTTAATAAACCATTACCTTTTTTTAGAAATATTTTCAAAAAAAAGCCTTCATTTAAAATTGATGAGTCTAATCAAAAATCTAAATTATTTTTAGATGAACAATTAGAGCAAATCCCTTCCGAATCCTCGATAAAAAATGAAGTTTCTCCAAAGAATTCTAAATCTTTTTTGGATTTTATAAAAGAACTTGGAAACAGAAATAAAAGCTCTTTCCCAAAAAAAGAAAATGATTCTGAAGAAATATTCAAATCTTTCCTGAATCAAAAATTTAATCCTAAACCTAAAAAATCTTTTTTAAACTTTTTTTATGAAAAAAAGAATACTTCGAAAGAGGGAGAAAATTATGAAAAATAAAATCTTCTTGGTTCTTTTTTTATTTCTTATTTTTTTTAATTATCTGATTTATACAAATGAAATTAGTGATTCAGGTGATGATTTTGAACTTTTAGATATTATTTTGAGATTAGAATCCCGGGAGATTTCTCATCCTCAGGATTTAGTTGCTTTAATTGATTTTGAAAGTTTTGGGACTATTCCTGCTAATGTTAGTTATAAAATTATTATTTCAAATAAAGATTCTGAACTCTACTCTGAAAATGGCACTCTTTTAGTTGAAACGCGAAGTGTTTTAAGAAAAACTTTTAATAATCTAACCCTTGAAAAAGGGGATTATAATTTTCAATTACAAGTTACTTATGGGAATAATATTCGTGAAGAGTTTAATACTTCTTTTAAAGTTTTGAAAGATTTTGAACCTTTTTCTAAAAGGTTTAAAGATTTTATTTTCAACAAATCTTTTATCATGATTTTTTCTTTATTAATTATTTTCTTTTTAATTCTGTATATTATAAGAAAAAAAAGATTTAAATTATTGTGGTCCCAAAAATGAATCTAAAGATTTTAATTCCCATAATCTTATTAATTTTAATTGTTTTTCCAATTCTTAGTTTTGAAATTAAAGATAAAAGCTTTTTTTATTCTTTAGAACATGAAGATGAAATGCAATTAAATTCAATTGTAAATGAAAAATCTATAGAATTGACTTCTTTTTTTAAAGAACAGGAAGATTATTTAAAATTAGTTTTTTCTGAAGAGATTTTTCAAAATTTATTGGGTGAAAAAACAAGAGGGAATATCACTGAAGAGACATTAAACCTTGCAGAAAAAAGAATTTTATATTTGAATTCTAATCAAAAAATAAGTCTTGGACTTTTTGATGAAAATTGGAAAGGGATATTAGTTATTGATACCCCTCGTGGAATTGTTCAGGCAAATTTGGGTGATAAAATGAGATTCGATAATAAAACTAGTTTTTTCTTCCATTACAATAAATATACAAATAATTATTTTTTTGTTACGATGTTTAATGTTTTTAAGAATGATGAACTTTTAGGCTATTTTGGGAGCAAAGTTGAAGAATCTGTGATTGAGCAGAAATTTTTTAATAAACCTTTAAATGAAGGTATTGAAATTTATCTTCTTGATTCTGATGGATTTATCTTGCAAAAAAAATCTTCTAATTCTGGAGATTATGTAATATCTGTTCAAAAAGTTGATGATTCGAATTTTTTTAATTGTTTTTCGCAAAAAAATAATTGGATAATTCATAATTCTACTCCTTATCTTAATTATAACGGTAAACTTGTAATTGCCAGTTATATCTATCTTCAAGATTTTAATTGGTGTTTATTTGCAACAAAGTCTGTTGAAAGTACTAAACATGGAATGATTTATTATTTTGAACAAAAGTTTTTTTTTATTCTTTTGATGATTCTAATCTTTTCTTTTTTTAATCTTGGATTATATTTTTATTTTAAAAAGTTTTTTAAAATAGATAATTTAACTTCGATTGTATCTATTTCAGTTTTTTTTTCTTTAGTAATAATTCTTTGTTATTTTTATCTTTCTTTTAGCAAGTTTGAAGGTTTAAATTTTAAATTCTTGATTCCAACTTTAATATCTATTTTGTTTCTTTTTGTTTTATTTGTTTTTTCATTAAAAATAAATTATGAAAATAAAATAAAATGTTCTGAATATTTCGTCTTTGGTTTTTATTTTTTTATTCTTGTAAGATTAATGAGTATTTTTGTTAGGCTCTATTATCAAAAAATTGGAACAGTTGTTAATGTGGATGCAGGTATTTTAATTTTAATCTTTGCTATTTTTTCTTATTTATTTATCTTTAAAGGATTTATCGGGGGCAAGAATAAATGATTCTTATCCAAAGTTCTTCAATTCCAATAGTTTGTATTTTAATCCTTTTTGGATTAGTTCTTCTGTGGTTTACTATGTGCGAGATTGTTAAACACAAAAAAAAGCATTATTTTTATCCTTTTTTATTTCTGGTGTTTTTAATATTTTATTCTGCAAGCTTATATGCATTTAATCTGTTTGGAACAACTCTATGGATGTATTTTGAATATTTTTATCTGATATTTCTTTCTTGGATAATTATAATCTTTTGGAGGTATTTTATATGATTAGCGATTTAACTTATTTTTTTCATCTTACTGCACATTTAATTGAAAATATTATTACTATTTCCATTTTTGGTTTTCTATTTGCATCTTGTATTAAATCTAAAAAAATTGGGTCTTCTATATTTTTATTTATCTTTTCGTTTTTTTATTTTTTGACAAAAGCATATGATGTTTCTCAAGTAATTAATTATGGAGCTTCCTGCCATTTTAGTTTTTCTTGGATATTTTTTCAATTATTTGCTCTTAGCTTTCTCTTGTTATTTGTTAAATTAAATTATAAGTTGATTGATAAAACTTTATTTTGGGTTTTTATGATTCTTCATATGGTTTATCTCTTTTTATCTTGTGATGGTTTCTCCTTCGTTGAAATTTTTATTGATTTTATTAATGTTTGGATATTTTTGATATTTGTATTAAAATTTTTAATTAGGAGGAAAATAAAAAAATGAAAATTTATTCAATCCTTTTTTTATTTGTTATTTTTTTATCTTTTAATCTTAATTTTGTAGAATGTTTAAGTGTTTCAACACATATTCCTGAAAAATATCTTGAGATTTATCCGGAGGATAAAGTTTATTTTGGAATAGAAATAAGTTATCCTGAAAATTTTGAAAGAAAAGACTTGAATCTGATTTATACAATTTTGGATTCAGAAGGAAATATTATTTTGAAGCAGGAAATACTTAGAGCAATTCAAAATCAGGCAGTTCTTTTCGATTATTTAATTTTGCCGAGTACTACTAAAAAAGGAACTTATACATTGCAAATTGAAATTAATGATAATAAAAGTAATATTAACACTAAATCTTCTACAACTTTTTTAGTCCTTGATAAGCCTCTTTCTGAAATAAAAAAATATTTTTTTATATTATTCATCGCAATATTGTTTGTTGCTATTTTAGTGATTATTGATATATTAAAAGGATAAGCTTTTAATGAATCTATTCGTAATATCTTATATAACTCTTTTTTAATTGATTATTAAATGAAGAAAAATACTCTTTTAATTTCTTTAATTATTATTATCTTATTGTCTGTTATTAATATCTTTTGGTTTTATTTTTATACTTATACATCTGTTAGAACAAATTTTGAAAAAGAGGAATTTGCAAATAAAATATTTTTTTCTAATGAAAATTTAAATGCTTTTGAAAAAGAAATTCTTGTAGTTTCCAGTCATTTTGAAAACAGAGTTATTTTTTTAAGCAAGATTTCCAGCTTAGATTCTTTTTTAAATCATAATGGAAGTTTAAAAACTGTTGAAAAAGATTTTTTTAGCATGATGGATACTGCACCTTATTATCTTCAACTAATTTATCTTGATGAATATGGAATGGAAAAAGTTAGATTAAATAATTATCATGAACTTTTAATACTTTCAGAAAATGAATTAAAAAACAGAAGTAATCGTTCTTTTTTTATGGAAACAAGCAAGTTAAAGTCCGGTCAGGTATATATATCTCCTTTTAATTTAATGAATATTCAGACTGATTTAGCAAATATCGGGACTGTTAAAAATCCGGAATATATCCCTTTTATTAGATATGCTACTCCTATATTTGATAATCTAAATAATTTTAGAGGTGTTCTTGTGTCTACTTTGGATTCAAGACCAATCTTAGATCCAATACGTGAAATGGGCAAGTCAAGAAATGTTTTTATTATTAATCACGAAGGATATTATATAGTAAATAATGATACTAAAAAAGAATATTCTTTTATGATTGGCGGAGTTAATTACAATTTTTTTGATGATTATAATATCTCTTTGGATTCTTTTGAAAATTCTCTTGAAGCAGGAAGAATAAATACTGATGATAAAGTATTTTTATTCAGATTTATCTTTTTGAATATCTTTCAGGAAAATGTTAATCTTGACAAGAAAGAACTTCTTAAAAGAAATGCTCCTTTTGTTTTGACTATTGAAGTTATTGATAAATAATGTTAACGAATCTATTCGCAGTATTCTTTTTATCTGATTTTCTCATATTATAAATAATATCATCCCCTAAATAAAATGCTCCCGTTTAAAGAATTTTTTAAAATTTCAGAGGTTTTTTTAGATGTTTATCTTTTTTGATTTTAAGTTTGTTAACGGCAATTTTTTTATTTCAAGACTTTCATGGGGGAATAAAAATGAAATCTGAATTTTTTATTCTTTTTATTATTGTAATAATTGTTTTTCTTAGGATAATTTCATTAGGGTTATTTGGTAAATTAAATATTTTTTTAAAATCTTATGAAATGTAAGCAAAAGATTGTTCTTGTAGGGATTTTTACGATTTTACTAATTGTAATTTTAATTTTTTCTTATTTTATTTTTAGAAGTCCTTGGAAATTCAGGGAAGACAGACCAATTAAGATCTTTTGGGTTGATAGTTATGAAGAAAAATCTTTCTGGTCAATTGCACAAATAAATGGTCTTAAAGATTCACTTGATGATTTTGGAATTGAATATGAAATGAATGTATTGCATTTAAATTCTTTTTTAGATAAAAATGAGACAAATATACTTAATCGTGCAGAAGAGGCAAAAAAATTAATTGATTCATGGAAACCTGATATAGTTTTTGCAACTGACGATGGTGCACAAAAATATGTTAGTGAAAAATATGTTAATAGTAATATCCCCTGGGTTTTTTCAGCTGTTAATCTGGAAGAAAAAGATTATCATTTTGAAGATGCTAAAAATGTTGTAGGTGTTTTTGAAAGAAAACCTATTTTAAAAGCTTTGGACTTTGCAAAAGAAGTTTTTCCTTCTGCAAAAAAAATGACTATTATTGGAAATAATCAAACAACTGGTTTATCAATACAAAATGACGCAAAAATAATACTTGAAAATTATGAAGGTTTTGAAGTCATAAATTGGTTTGGTAATATTTCATCTTTTTCAGATTTTAAGGATGCAGTTAATAGAGCTAATCAGGACTCTGAGATTATTCTTTTTTTATGGATGGGTTATACTTGGGACGGAGAAAATGTTGAAGTTCCTTCTGATGATCTTGCAAAATGGTTTGTTTTTAATAGTGATATTCCTAGTATTTCATTTTGGCATAATTCTGTAGAATCGGGTTTTTTATTGGCTGTTGAATCATTTCCTTATGATCAAGGATATGATTCAGGAAAACTAATAAAAAGAATTTTAATTGATGGTGAAGCTCCTGGAGAAATTGAATCATATGTACCAATTAAAAGTTCAAGATTTATTAATCTTGCAGAAGCAAAGATGCTTGATGTAGATTTTTCTAGTTCTGTTTTAATTAATTCTGAAGTATATGAAAAATTTCCCTGGGAGAAAGAAGAATGAAAATTTTTCAATTGTTCGCTTTAAGTAAAGCTTCACACTATGAAAAATTTCCCTGGGAGAAAGAAGAATGAAATTCCTTTTTGTATTTTTGATAACTTTTTTACCTTTAAGTTTACTTGTAGGAAGTTCTATTTTTATTTATGATCATTTTTATGGAAATAAACCTTTTGAAAATCAAATTTTAAAAGATTTAGAAACTCTTGCAAATTCAAAAGCAAATTTGATTCAAGAAGAATTTAATGAAGTGAAAAATGATATTTTCTTTTTATCGGAATCAAATGAGATTAAAAATATTTTTAATCAGGATTTAATTTATGATGTGAATGTAGTAAAAACTCAAGTGAGATTAATCTCTCAAAAAGTGAGTAAAGAAATAGAGAATTATTTAGTTTCTCATCCTGAAATGACTTTAGAGGATTTATTGGATAATGAAGAATTTAATAAAATTGCAGTTCAACAAGTTGGAGAAACTGGTTATACCTATGTGAATTCTATGGTTGAAGGAATTTTATATTTTCATCCTGATCCTAATGCAAGATATAAATCTTATAATGCTTGGAAAGAAAGATTCCCAAATATATGGAAACTAAATGAAGATATTGCTCAATCTTCTCCGTGTCAGGATTCAGAAGGTTTTTATGATTGGAAAGATATTAATGGTGTTATAAGAAAAAAATATACTTATCATTCTTGCATTAATGCAAAAACTAAAGATAATTATACTTTTTATGTAGGAGCTTCAACGTATATTGATGAATATGGTGAAACTGTAATTTTGGCAAGTGAATTAGATAAAGAATTAAGGATTTTTCAAGAGGTGCATGATTATGATGATTTAATTTTAATTAATAAAAATGGGGAAATTATTTGGACTTTTAAAAAAGAAAATTATCTTGGAATAAACCTAAATAAAGGAATATACAATTCTTCAACATTATCAAAAATTTATAATAAAGTTAAATCTGACTTAGGAATTAGTGTTTTTGGTCCAATTTATTCTGAATTAACAAATGAAAATATCATACTTGTGACCTCTCCGATTTTTAATTATGATAATAAAACTAATAAGAATAATCTTATAGGAATAATTGCAATTAAATTAAAAAATGATTATTTAATCCATTTAGTAGAAAATACTTATCTTAATGGTTTTGGAGAAATCTATCTTGTAAATCGTGAGGGCGAACATTTAACTTCTTTAAAATATTTTCCAATAGAGCATATGCATCAAATTAATTCTGAAAGAATTAGTCTTTGTTTTCAAGATTATTATAATTATTATACTCAACAAGAAGGAAAATCAACAGAAATAATTAAAAAATCTGGAATCTATAAGAATTATGTTGATAAACCAGTTTTTGGGGCTCATCAATATGTTTTAGAATCCGGTTTATGCTTATTAGTTGAAATTTCAGAAAAAGAATTTTTAACAGAAATAAGCAAAAAAACTGATAATTCTTTTAAAGAAATAATGTTTTATTTTATTTTATCCTCTTTGATAATTATCTTTTTTCTTTTTTTTATCTTTGAATATTTTTTTAAAATTAATTTAATTGAGGATGTAGAAAAATGAAGTTAGGTAATTTATTATTTTCTTTTTTATTTTTTTTAATTTTAATCTTTGGAAGTTTATTTTTTTATTCTTCAAATTATACTGAAGATAGTTATTTTAATCAAGAGGTAGAGAATAATCTTGCAAATCTTGCGAATACTAGAGTAGAGAGGATTAATAATTATTTTGATGAAAGAAAAAAAGACTTAAGTTTTATTTCTGAATCTGATAAAATTAAAGATTTATTTAAACAAAATACTGAAATTATTGAATCTCTTGCTGTAAATGATGTAAATTATCATTCAAAAGTTATATTTAAAGAAGTTGAAAATTTTTTAAAGGTTCATCCTAAAATGACTTTAAAAGAATTACAAGAAAGTAATGAATTTAAAACTCTGGCGATTCAATCATTAGGGAATCAAGGTTATAGTGCTATTGCTGGTGATAGTAATATCATTCTTTTCCATAAATATGATTCTTTTATTGGAAAAAATCTTTTTGCTCTTGGGAATCCTGAGGCATTAAATTTAGTCAATTTAGCAAGAATTACCGGTGAATCTCAAGGATTTTTTAATTGGACTGATCCAGATAATATTACTCGAAAAAAATATGGAAAACTTATTAGAATTCCTCCTGAAATTTTCAATGAATCTATTTTAATTATCGTTGTTACAAGTTATACTGAAGATTATAAAGAATTAAATAATGTTTCTTTAGAAACACAAAATTATTTAACTAATCTTAAAAATTCTTATGATTTTTATAACTTAGATTTGATTTCTCCAAATGGCGAGATTATTTATTGCAATCAGCAAATTATTGATCATAATGGTGAAAATCTTTTATGGGAAGAAAATTTGGATGAAGGGGATTCAAAACATTTTATCATTGTTAAAAATGATTTAAAATTATCTGTATTTGGTCCATTTATTGAAAGTTATGGTGATATTTATCCAAAAATATCTATTATGAATCCTGTTTATGATTCAGATAAAAAATTATTAGGTTTTGTAGATTTAACTTATAATTTGAAAAAGATTTGGGAAATTACTGGAGAGAAAAGTGGTTTAGGTGAAACTGGTGAAATCTATTTAGTGGATTTTGACCGCCTATTAATTAGCAAATTAAAAAATAACAATTATAATGTTTTAACTCAATCTATTGAAAGTGAAAATACTGATAGATGTTTTGGGATGGAGAATATTACAGGTCATGTTGGTCATACTCCTGTTGATATCTTTTTAAATTATAATGGAGATAATGTTCTTGGTGCTCATGATGAAATCTTAGATTCGAATTGGTGTTTATTGGCTGAAATAGAAATTCAAGAAATTTTTGATATCCCGAAAGCTGAAAAAGAATTTAGTGATAATATCTTTCTTTTCTTATTAATTTCTTCTTTATTAATTCTTTCTTTGATTATTCAGATTTATTTTAATAAGTTTGTTATTATGAAAAAGAAAAATTTTATTAGTGGATATTCTTTAATAGATAATTTATTTTTAAAATTAAAAAACTTCTTTATAAAATTTAAATTATGGCAATCTTTCCTGATTGTTTTAATCTTTGCAATTTTTTATTTCTTTATCTCTGCATCATTCTTTAATGGATGGCAGAATGCAAAGTTTTACGATGATATCCCTGATTTACTTGTTATAATCGTGAGTTTTATAATTTTAATTTATTCTTTTAGAATAGATAAATTTAAATCCAGAAATTTTATCCAATTTGGATCATTATTCCTCTTATTACAAAGATTATTGGAAATTCCATTACAGGAATATCAGGCAATCGTTGGAACTTTATCATTATTTATTTGGATACCTGTTATATTCTTAGGTTATTTGGGTATTTTATTTATTCTTTTAGGATTTAAGGAGGTTGTAAAATGAATTTACTTATTTATTTCATGCTTAATTTAATTTTTGTTTTATCATTTATATGGTATCTTACAATAATTATGCTTCAGATTAAAAAAATTATCGTTTTTTTGCCATTTTTTATTATCGGAATATTATATCTTCTGCAATCATCATTTATCTATTATTCACTTTATGTGAATTTCGTTTGGTTAGCTATAGAATTAACTTTTTTAATAAATCTAATATGGATTTTTATTTTAATCCGGAGGAAAAATGCTTAGTGATATTTTAACTTTAACTCTTTATTTAATAATTAATTTGTTAACCATAATCTTAATTGGAAATTTAATTTTTGAATATTCCTCAAGAGATAAAACGAACCGTAAGGGTTTTAATTATCTATTTATTATTTGTTTTTTTATTTTGATTTTTTATATTATTGAAAATATTCGTTTTTTTACTGATATCTCTAAAGAACTTTTTTGGATCCTTGATTTTTTATTTGTAAGTATTATTTTATTTTTAATTTTTTTATTTAGCTATGCTAATTTGGAAAGAATAAATAAATCTTTATTATATTTATTTATATTTGTTAATTTTTCTGCGGCAATTTTTGAGTTTTTCTTTAAAATTCGTTATCCCGCATTATTTGATTTTGTGAATGCTTTTTTTATCTTTTTAGGTTTATTACTCTTTTATTTTTTTATTTTAGATTTTTTAATTATTAAAAATTCTATTAAAGAAAGTAAAAAGACAAAACAACATAATAAAAAATTATTATTTTATTTAATTGGTTGTTTTTTAATTTTCATAATTATCTTATCAATTTTTTATTTTATTCCTTATATTCAAAAATCTAAATTCTCCGGAGAATTAAATATTTATAATTGGGATACTTATGTAGCAGAAGATACTATTTCAAATTTTGAAAAGATATATGGAATTAAAGTTAATTATAAAACTTTTGAAGATGATAATCTTATGTTTGAAGAACTAAAATCAAATTCCGGAGAGTATGATTTGGTTGTTGCTGAAGGAAATTTAATCAAAGAAATGATTAAATTAAATTTGCTTTCAGAATTAAATAAAAAAAATTTGCCGAATTTTAAAAATTTAGATGAAAAGTTTATTAATCAAAATTATGACTCTGAAAATAAATATTCTGTCCCATATATGTGGGGAACTACTGCTCTTATCATAAATACCAAATATATTCCGGAGGATACGGATAGTTGGGATGTACTTTGGAATAATAAATATTCTGGAAAAATTGGTTTGTTACTTAATTCTGAAGAAGCTATTGCAATGACTTCCAAATATGTTGGGGGTCCTTTAATCCCGCAAAATCATGTACAATTTGAAAAAATCAAAAAATTTCTTTTATTGCAAAAACCTCTTTTAAAAGGTTATATCCTAACTGTAGATTTACAGGACCTTTTAGTTTCTGAAGAATTATGGGCTTTAAATATTTATAATGGTAATGCTGTTGTTGCAATAGCTGAAAATCCGAATTTAAAATATATTATTCCTAAAGAAGGAGCAACTATCTGGATAGATAATTGGGCAATTCCAAAGAATGCAAAAAATAAACGGAATGCAGAACTTTTTTTGAATTATATTTTAGAACCGAAGGTTAATGCTGATATAACTAATGAGGTTAAATATGCTACGGCAAATAAAGCTGCAGAAGAATTTTTAGATTCAGAAGTCCTTCTGGATCCGATAATTTATCCTGATGAGGAGACAATAAAAAGATTAGATTCTTTTGCAAATTATGAATTTTCAGATGAAATGAATTTAAAGATTCTTGAATTTTGGAATGAATTAACTGGGGGAGAAGGATAAAATGCAAGTGGATGTAAATAATAATCTGGGGGTAATAAAAAAATATTTATTATTAATTCTATTTTTGTTAATAATTAATTTTTCTAATTTTATTTCTGTTTCAGCTTTGAGTGTAGCTGTGCATGTTCCGGAAAAGTATACTGATGTTGTTGCAGGTGAAAGATTCTATTTTGAAATTGAAGTTAAATATCCTGAAAATCCGAAGAGAAAAGATTTGAAGTTAAATTATGAGATTATTGATTCTGATGGAAAGATTATTGCTCAATCAAAAGTTTTAAAGGCTGTTGAAACGCAAGCTTCATTTATTGATTTTATTGTTATTCCTGAAAGTGCTTCTAAGGGATTATACATCATTCGTGTAAAAATTGCAGATTATGAAGATTTAAGTGAAGAAGTTGAAGCAAGTTTTCAAATTGTCGGTTCTGGTTTTGGGCAAGTTCAGATTTATTTCTTTATTATTTTGGGTGTTTTAATCCTTGTAGCAATTTTAGTTATTGCAAGTCTTTTTGTTACGAGAAGAAGAAGGAGATGATTTATTTCTAAGTCTATAGCGAATATATTCGCAGTATTCTTTTTATCTAATTTTCTCATATTATAAATAATATAATCCCTAAATAAAATGCCTAAAAAAATTATTAGTTTTACTATTGATAATGACCTTTTTTTAAAATGGAAAAATTATGTTAAGTTAAATTTTATTAATTCTTCTCAATTAATTGAAAAATTAATGAAAAATCATTTAGAAAATGAGGTAAAAAAATGAAATTTTTATTTTTCTTTATTTTTTTGTTGATTCCTTTTATCTCTGCTGAAATAACTTTTTTTGAAGGAGATCTAGGTGAAAATTTTGTAGCTATAAACGAAGATGCAGATAAAAGTTTGGTTGTTTCTGAAGTTATTGAAAATTATTGCGGGAATAATGTTTGTAACTTGAATGAAGATTGTAATAATTGTATGAGGGATTGTGGAGTTTGTTATTTCGAATCCACTAATTCAGATTTGGTTTCAGGCTTAGATGAGAGGATTATTTGCAAAGAAGTAACAAATTTTTTGAAATTAAAAAGAGATTTAGGGGATATAAAATATTTAACTGATAAAATAAATAATCAATCTCAAATAAAAGTTTCTGAAGAAAAAGTATTTTTCTATTTAGAGAATTATAATTCAAAATGCAATTCTATAATTATCCTTGGAAAGATTATTTCTTTTAAAGATATTACTGATGATTCTTTTAATAAAAATTTTATTATCCTTTTAATTCTGGGGATTGGTTCTCTTTTAATTTTGATTATTATCATATTTGTTTTAATTAGAAAAAAAGGAAGGAAACATAAAAAATGAAAAAATTTGTTGCCACAAATTTTTATCTTTTCCAAATAGGGGTATTTGTAAAATGAAAAAATTATCTCAAAACATTTGCAGTATTTTCCAAATAGGGGTATTTGTAAAATGAAAAAATTATCTCAAAACATTTGCAGTATTTTTCAAATAGGGGTATTTGTAAAATGAAAAAACTATTATTAATTTTAATTTTTTGTATTTTATTTATTAATTTTGTAATTGCTAAGGATGTATCTGTTTTTCAAGGGCAATATTTTATTGATGATAAATTTCAGGTTGGGACTTATGGGTTTGAATTTAATGTTTATGATGATGAAACTTCCGGGGATTTAATTTATTCTGATAAAGAAAATATCACTCTTGGTAATTGGGGGCAATGGAAAGTTGAACTTGCCGGTTTATCTGAAGCAGCGAATAATGTGTCAAAAGATTATTTTATGGAAGTAATTATTGATGGTATTCCTCAATTTCCAAGAAAAAGGATAACTCAGTTTAATTTTTTAAGAAAAGATGTTGATGAAGTTACACAAGGGAGAATTAGTGCAGGGAGTTTTATAATTTCTAATAATGACAAAATTGATCAAGGCTTTTTTGTTGATGCAGAAAAGAATTATTCTACAACCATTAATGCTAAATTAAATGTAACTGATGATGCTTTTTTTAAAAATTTAAGTATTAATAATAAAAATGTTTGCTTAGAGGATGGTACTAACTGTCAAATAATTAATAATTCAAATTTAAATGTAAATTCTTCAGTTTTCTGGAATGGATTAAGTGGGTGGTTGAATGGTTGGTTAATTAATAATCAAGGTATTTTAGAATTTAATGATATTAAATTAAATTCCACTATTGATGAACGAGCATTTAATTTTGGTGATAATCTTTCATGGAATGAAAATTATGCAAATACCAAATATGTTTTAGAAACAAAAGAAAGAAATTTAGATGTGAATTCTTCAGTTTTCTGGAATGGATTAAGTAATGTTAGAGGAATTTTAGGCAGTTTGATAATAAATGATATGGGCTGGATTGATAACACGGTTAATAATTTGGTTAATTATTATACCAAGAGTGAAATTGATTTAAAGTTAAGTCAGAAATTGGATGCCAGTGATTCTATTAGCAATACTGTTAATAATTTAATTAATTATTATACCAAAAGTGAAATTGATTTAAAATTAAGTCAAAAACAAAATACAAGTAATTCTATTTCAAGCAGTTCTATTAACGAGAATAAAATTCCTGTAAGTTTTATTTCAACAACCAGTGGCGATTTAAAGAAAAATGTTGTTTATCTTCCTTTAGGGACAAGCGGTCAAATTAGTACTCAAGTAAGTGATTCAAGTTGGATTATTGATAAAGATTTAGTTATTACAGGTATTTTATGGAACGCTAATATTAATTCCAGAATAAATCCTTCAAGAATTATTTTGATGAAAAGTGTTACCAGTAAAAATTTATTTTTTGATACTGATTTAAATGTTAATCTGCAAGGATATTCTAAAGGGTCAAATTTTAATTTTAATGTTTCTTTTAATCAGGGAGATTTAGCTTTAATTAAATATGAACCTACTGGCGGTGCTAATGAAAGAATTAATGATATTTCAATTACCCTTGTAGGATATTATAAATAAAATGTTTAATAAAAAATTATTTGTTTTAAGTGTAATTCTCATTTTTTTATTTGGAATTATAAATATTAAAGCATTTAGTTATGGGGAAGATAATCTTGGGAATAGTTATTATGAATCTGATGAAAATATAAAAGTTCCATCCATCGAGATTAATAATTTAATAACTCTTAAACCGTGGGTTGAACCTGCGAATCCTGTTCTTGGGATGATTTATCTTGATATAGAAACCAACAGATTAAAATTTTATGATGGAGAAAAATGGTATTTTATTTCTTTAAGTGATAAGTTTAAAGAAGTTGCAAAAGAAGAAATTATTTCTCAATCTGAGAGCGATACTTCTGAAACTATTTCTGAAGAAGAATCTTCTGCAATTTTTGAAACTGAAACAACTGAAAGTACTAATGAGTCTTCAAGTTCTTCTGAAGTTTCTTCAAGTGAAGAAAATTTTTCTGTCTCTGAAGAAAATTTAAATGAATCTGCCGAATTTGTTGAATCTTCTCAAGCTCCTGAAACTTCTCCAGAAATTCCCTTAGAAATTGAGAAAACGAAAAATGAAAAAGAGTCTAAAGAAGAAAAATCTTCCGGTAAATCAAAAGAAGAATGTCACGAGGAATGTAATCCTGTTTGCGAAGAGGTTGAATCTTGCAGTCAAGACTGCAGTACTGATGAAGAAGGAAATGAAATTTGTGAAGAATCTTGTACTACTGAGGAGGTTTGTGAAGAAGTTTGTGAAGAAGTCTGTGCTCCTGAAGAATTATTTGATATAACTTTTAATCTTGATAAAAGTATTATTACTAATTCAAGTTTACTTTCCGGGGTTGTTACTTTTGAAAGCTTTGGATTAATTCCTACTTTAGTTAATTTGACTTTTATAATATTTAACGAAGGAGGTAAAGAGATTTATGTTGAAAAATCTTCTTTAGTTATTTCTACTGAAGAATTATTAAGATGGAATTATGATTCTTTGCAAGATTTAGAATATGGAAAATATGTTGCGGTTGTACAAACTTTATATGGCGATAATGTTTTTGATGAATTTAGACAAGATTTTGAAATAAAACAATCTTTTTGGGATAAGATTAATTCCTGGTTCAAAGAATTTTTTAAAATTTCAGAGGTTTTTTAAATGTTTATTTCTTTTAATTCTAAGTTTATTACAAAAAAAATTCTTTTTTCCTTAATTTTTATTTTTTTTATATTCCTTTTGGTTTTTTTAATCCTTGATGGTTATTTTGAATTAAAAAGAGATTTGAAAATTTATAATGCTGATGCAAAAGATATTATTAATCAAAGAATTAATTCCTTGTTATCTGAAACTAATCCTTTACCTGAATCTTTAAAAGAGAATTTGTTATTTATAAGTGAATTATCCAGTTTTAAGAAATTTATTAACGAGGAGGATTCTTCCTTAAATGATTTAGAAGAAGATTTTTTAAGTCTTTTAACACAAAATGATGTTTATTACCAAATTATTTTTTTAGATTCATTTGGAAATGAAAAAATAAAAGCAGTTTCTAAAGATTCTACTTTTAGTATAGCATTACCTTCTGAATTGTCTAATCAAAAGGAAAGCGATTATTTCAAAGAATCTTTAAAATTATCCCGTGGAGATTTTTTTATTTCAAGACTTTCATTAAATTTGGAGAATAATTCTCTTGAAAATCGTGGAAGTTTAGAGAATCCTCTTTATGTTCCGATTATTAACATAGCAACTCCAATCTTTAACGAGAATAATTCATTTAAAGGCATACTTTTAGAAAAAATTTATATAAGTTATTTTTTAAATGATATTAAACATTTTCAGCGTAATAATGAAAAGATCTTTTTAGTTGATTCTGAAGGTTATTATCTTTCAAATCCTGATGCAGATAAGGAATTTGCTTTTTCTTTCGGGAATAATTATAATTTTTATAATGATTATCCTGAAATTTCTAAAGAAACTTTAACGGATTTTAAAATAAGAGATTTTGAATCCAACGATTTGGTTTTTTCATTTAGGCATATTTATTCTAATAATTATTCTTTAATATTAATTAGCATATCAGATAAGGATGAAATTAATAAGATTTCTTCTCAGTTAATGAAGGAATATTATATCTTTTTATTTTTCTCTTGTTTTATTATATTCCTTATATTAATTTTTATTTTTATTTTAACTTTTAGATTTAATCATGAGACTATTAGGAGATATAAAAAATGAAATCTGAATTTTTTATTCTTTTTATTATTGTAATAATTGTTTTTCTTAGGATAATTTCATTAGGATTATTTGGTAAATTAAATTATTTTTGGAGTAAATGATGAGAGTTTTTAGTTTTTTTATGAAGGGGGGAATTGCACTTATTTTAGCAACTATACTTATTTTCGGTTCTTATAATGTTTTAACTAAGAATGATTTACTTAAAGGACAAGCTTTTTTGCAGTTGACTAGTGTTGCTGAATCCAAGGCTGATCGAGTTGAAAAGTTTTTGGATGAGAGGAAAGCAGATGCTGTTTTTTTGTCTGAGAGTGAAGATGTAAAGGATATTTTTGATAAGAAGTTAATTAAAGATGTTGACTTGATGACCGCAAAGATTCAGAATGTTGCTGAAAAAACATCTTCTGAGATGAAAGAGTATATTGATACACATCCGGATATGACTGTTGAAGATTTGCAGAATAGTGATGAATTTCAATCTATCGCAGTTCAGAAAGTAGGAAATACCGGATACACCGTTATATTCGATTCTGAGTCCGGTTTTGTTAGATTCCATTATCAAACTGATTGGATAGGTAAGCAAATAGAGTCAATTAGAGAATCTCTTCCAAATTTATTTAAAATCCTGGACGAATCTATTGGACCAACTTGTGTTGAATCACATGGTTTCTATCTATGGAAAGATCCTGATGGAAAAATAAATGAAAAGTTTTTACATCAAAGCTGTGTAGATGCGAGAACAGCTGATAATGTAACTTTTGTTGCTTCTGCAACAACATATGTCAGTGAGTATGGCGGGTCTATAAAGTTGGCTAGTGATTTGGATTTTGATATGAGGTCATTTGCAAACAGGAAGGGTTATACAGATTTAATTTTTATTAATTCTGATGGAGATGTTATTTGGACTGCTGAAGAGCATAATGAACTTGGAACTAATCTTTTGACAGGGGTTTATCATGATAGTTTGTTGGCCAGAATGTTTAAAGAGGCTAAGAAAAATTTGGGTGTTGGAATTAGTGATTCTGAAATTTATGGGGTTGGAGGAAAACTGAATATTTTTATTACTGCTCCTGTTATTGATGTTAATAATGTGACAGGGAAAAAGAATTTAGTTGGAGTTGTTGCATTAAGATTGGATAATGATAAGATTGCTGATTTGCTTGTTAGTGATGTTGGCTTAGGAGATGAAGGGGAAGTTTATATTGTGAACAGAGAAGGAATATCTATTAGTCCACTTAAATTTGAGCATAAACCTGATGAAAAGATTGAAACTAATCATGTTAAAGATTGTTTTAAAGATTATGATAATTATTATTTATCCTTGAGGGGTGAGGGGATTAATGAAATTGATAATGTAGGTGCAGGGGTTAATTATGCCGGGAAAAAAGTTTTTGGGGCACATGATTATATTTTGAAATCGAACTGGTGTATTATTGCAGAGATGGATGCACAGAATTTTCCTGATAGTGCTATTTATCTTAATAAAGTTTTAGGAATTGTTATTTTGATTCTTTTTGTTTTTGGATTTTTTGTTTCTCTTGCTTTAGATAGTTTATATAAAATAAAGAGGGGAAATGAGAAATGAAGCTGAGATTTGTTTTTTGGATTGGATTACTTTGCTTTTTGATATTAGGGATAATTTTGTTTACAACTATTGGATTAGATATTAAAAAAAAGAATTTTAATGTGCAAATAGAGAATTATCTGGTTAGTAGTGTTTCTGCAAAGGAAGAAAGGTTGATTGATTATCTCTATGAGCTTGAAAGTGATACTATGTTTTTATCGAATTCAGAAAAATCCAGAGCTGTTTTTAAAGAAGATATTGTTATCAATAAAGATGCTGTTATTTTCGATGTTTCTGAAGAATTTTTAGTTATTGCAAAAGAGATTGAAAATTATTTAAAGGTACATCCTGATATGAGTTTGAAGGAATTGTTAGAGAATGAAGAGTTTAAATCTATTGCTCTTCAAAAAGTAGGAGTGAAAGAGTATTCAACTTTAATGGGTTTAGAAAATAAGGAAATTTATTTTCATATTGATCCTCTTTTGGTTGGAGCTAATATAGATGAAGTAGTGCTTGATTTTCCTCGGTTGGCGGAGATATTTAATAAACTTGGCAATGTAGGGGAGGCTAGTGGATTTTATTCTTGGAAGGATGAAGGGGGGATTATTCGTGAAAAATATGGTGAATTTAGAAAGATCGATGGTGAAACATCTGATGGAGAAAAGTTTTTATTTGGGGTTACTACTTATGTTGAGGATTATAAAGTTGCGAATGTTTCTGATTCATTGAGAAAATATCTTAATGATTTTAGTGATGTTGGAATGTATCATAATATTTTATTTGTTTCGCCTGATGGTAGGATTATTTATATGACCCTTTGGGAGGGGGGAATTGGAGTGAACATTGAAGACATTGATGGGGGTTTATTTGATGCATATAAATCCAGTTTGGATTTGAAAAAAGGAGAGATTGGTTTTTATGGACCATTTTTTGGATATCTTGGAGATACTGAGTTGCATCTTGCCTCGATTTCTAATGTTTATGACAAAGGTGTTTTTTTAGGCACAGTTATAATTATGGATGATATGGAAGATATAAATGTTATTTTGGGGGGTGAGATGAAGGGAGTTAGAGAAGAAGAGATTTATTTAGTTAATGATAAGTCACTTTTGCTTACTAAAATGAGGTTTAGGGATGTTGATGTTATGGTTCAGGAAATTAAGACTGATAGTGTTGAGATATGTTTAAGGGATTTTAAGGAGGCTAAGAAAAAAAATATTTCAGTTGAAGAATATGAATTAATTGAAGGTTTTACAATTTCTTCTTTTTTAGATTTTAAAGGAGATGAGGTTTTTGGGTTGCATTTTCCTATCGGGATTGTGGGTTGGTGTTTATTGTCGGAAGTAAATGTTGATGAAGTTTTAAATATTCCTTTAAAGGAAGATCTTAAGAAAACTTTATTAGCTGAACAATGGCTATGGTGGATTCTTATTTTTGGGGTTATTGGTGCAGGTTTTTTTATTGATAAGAATTTATTTTTAGTTAAAATAAAGAAGAAATCTTTGAGGGGAATTTTTGTATTGTTGTTTATTATATTATTTTTTTCTTTGAATTTTTCTAATTTTATCTCTGTTTCGGCCTTAAGCGTTGCTGTGCATGTTCCTGAAAAGTATACTGATGTTGTTGCAGGTGAAAGATTCTATTTTGAAATTGAAGTTAAATATCCTGAAAATCCGAAGAGAAAAGATTTGAAATTAAATTATGAAATTATTGATTCTGATGGAAAACTTATTGCTCAATCAAAAGTTTTAAAGGCTGTTGAAACGCAAGCTTCATTTATTGATTTTATTGTTATTCCTGAAAGCGCTTCTAAGGGATTATACATCATTCGTGTAAAAATTGCAGATTATGAAGATTTAAGTGAAGAGGTTGAAGCAAGTTTTCAAATTGTCGGTTCTGGTTTTGGGCAGGTTCAAATTTATTTCTTTATTATTTTGGGTGTTTTAATCCTTGTAGCAATTTTAGTTATTGCAAGTCTTTTTGTTACGAGAAGGAGAAGAAGATGATTATTATCGATTAACTTAATAAACTATCAAGTCTTTGTTTATATATGAGAGTTCAATATCTTTTTTCATCCAGAAGAACGAGGCGTATTGCAAAAATTAGAAAGCAAAGGCAGAAGTATCCAGATATTTCTCATAAAATTGTGGCTGTATCAGATATTATTCTTGAAGTTTTGGATGCCAGATTTATTAAAGAGACTCGAAATATTGAGCTAGAGACAGAAATTAAAAAACAAAAGAAAAAATTAATTTATGTTTTGAATAAATCGGATTTAGTTAAGATTAAAAAAGTTCCTAAAAATTTTACTTCTTATGTTTTTATTTCCTGTGAATTAAGAAAAGGTATCAAAGAATTGAGAGATTTAATTAAAATGGAATCTAAAAAGGTGGAGAAAAAAGTTAATAAGATTATTAAGGGTGATAAAATAAAAGATTCTGAGGATAATAAGATTGTTGTTGGTATTATTGGTTATCCTAATACCGGAAAAAGTTCTTTGATTAATTTACTTGTTGGAAAAAATGTTGCAGGAACTGCTGCCGAAGCTGGTTTTACGAAAAATATCCAAAAATTAAGATTAACTAATGATATTGTTTTACTTGATAGTCCGGGTGTAATTCCTGAAAAAGAATACTCTGGAGTAAATCGAGAAAAAATTGCTGTGCATGCTATTGCCGGGGGAAGAAGTTATAGTCAGGTTAAAGATCCTGATCAAGTTATTGCAAGTATTACTCTTGAATATCCAAATGTTTTAGAAAAATATTATAATATTGATGCGAAAGGTAATTCTGAATTTTTAGTTAATGAACTTGGTAAACAAAAAGGTTATTTGAAGAAAGGTGGTGAAGTTGATGAGGATAAGGTTTCTCGTTTAATTTTAAAGGAATGGCAAGAAGGAAAGATTAAGATTTAATTTTTTTATTAAGTGTGTTGAAGATTTTAACTAAATCCAAATTTTTATCCAGAAATAGGGATAAAACTTTAAATAATTCAA
>DATDUI010000111.1:0-7995 GCA_035290465.1 Candidatus Nanoarchaeia archaeon
TTTAAGAATCAATATTAATGAATTTACAAATATTTATATAGTTACTTAAAGTTACTAATAGTAATAATAAGTAATTAAAAGTAACTTTTAGTAACCAATGAATAAAAAGATTGATAAAAGCTCTGTTGTAAAAATTGATTCGATTTTACTTGATAGAGTCGAGCAATATATAAAAAAAGAAGAAAACAGATTAAAGTTTGTCAACAAAAAGCAATTTATTGATATTGCAATTTCAGAATATCTAAAAAAAGAGGGAAACAAATGAACAAAGAACTATTTATTTTTGTAGCAATAATATTTCTAATCGGTACAGGATTTGTTTTAGCGACTGCACCAATTTGGCAAGGAACAGAGACAAACAATACAATTAATGAAGATACAACATACAATCACAATCTAACATTAAACATTACAGGATATAATAATGATGTAAATTTTTCTATTGATAGTTTTGCACAAAATCCGATTTATTGGACAAATTCAAGTGGAAGAAACCCTGTTAATGAAAATTCTCTCTCACTTTGGATCTTAATGAAAAGCGGGGGTAATTTGACATTTAATGCAACTTATGATAATCAAACAGGTTTTTTTGAAATACCTATTCAAGCAACAAATACTACTGGAACTCCATCAGCAACAGTTGAATATTTAGAATTCATAATAAACGCCACAAATGATGCTCCGGTTTTCACAAATATTAATACAACATATAATTTAACCCAAAATATACAATTACAAACATATGTAAATGCAACAGATGAAGAACAACATTATTCTGAATTTTTTAATATAACATTTATTAACAACTGCAGTCTTGCAGGTTGGAGCACTCGTACTAACTGTTCACTTCTCACCTTAGGAAGCTCATCAAATACATCAGCTTTAATGAATTTTACACCTCTACGAAATGATGTTGGAACTTATTGGGCAAACATTACTGTTATGGATAACGGAGAAAATTATTTATGTCCTCATCAATTTTGCGATAATGCAACATATCAACAAAATAAAACAACATACAAGATAGTACAATTAAATATTTTTTCAAGTTTAGTGGTCAATGTTACAGATTGCCAAAATAAAGTTTTTCAGGAAAATGCAACAAATACCTGTCAAATAAATATTTCTACAAAAGGTGAAACTGATTCTCTGAATCTATCTAGTCGAGCATCACTAAGAAATTACGCCGGGAGTGTTTCCAACAATAGTTGGTTTTATGCAAATAGCACTCAATTGGCAGTAGATTTTACAAAAACTATTACTGTAAATGTTACTCCAAGTAAAAAAGAAGTAGGTAACTGGACAATTAATTTTACAGTTGTTGACACAACTTCCGGAGAGAATCAAACTACCCCGATATATATTTATGTTAATAGAACATATAATGATATACCTGAATTTACAAGTATTAATAATTTAAATACTTCAATTAATCTTGCTACGACAATTAATTTGCAAGTTTTTGATGATGATTTACTAATCCCAGATAAAAATTCAAGTTATGGCGGATTTAATGAAACAACTAATTTTACGGTTTATATTTTTAATCAATCAAATTTAGGGCAAACATTAACAATTAATAATTTTAATGTTAATATTTTAAATATGCCTGTTGCAGGGACAAATAAAACTACTGCTCGTATTGTTTTTACTCCAAATTCAAGCGAATCAGGAAATTATACTATCAATATTACTGTTAATGATTCAGAAAATGCTTTAGTATATAATACATTTAATATGACCATTCTAAATAATACTGCTCCCAATTGGACAGGATTACTCCAAACAACATTTGTGAGTAACGAAGGTGATAGCCTTAATTTAAATCTATCATTGAATGTAACAGATTTAGACGGAGATGTCTTAACATTTTCATATACTAATGACACAGCATTTCCTTCATTTAGTTTAAATTCTACAACAGGAATACTTAGTTTTACTTCCATTGATGCAGATGTAGGCCAGCATATAGTCAGCATCACAATTAGCGACGGATATTTAACAAGTGTTCAGAATTTTAATTTTACAATTTATAATATTAATGACAATCCTACTGCAAGTAGTTTTACCTCAAATACGCCGGATTCAACTTATAATTCCACGCATGTAATGACTGCAGAGGATAATGAAACAATCATTTATGCAAATATCATAGATAATGACTTTAGGATTCCAGCCGGACAAAAAAGTTTTTATAATGAATCTTTAACTGTAACAACCACAATCTTAAATTCTACTGGGCAACAAGCAAATTTATTTAATTTTACCTTGACAATCCCCCCTGCAGATAATTTATTAATTTATCAAGCAAGTTTTACCCCAAATAAAACAGATATTGGAAATTATCAGGTTGTGATGAATATTACTGATTTAAGTAATTCTTCAACAACATTAAATTTTAATCTGACAATTACAGAGATACAGCATTCTCCAACTCTTGATTCATTAACAAATCAAACATTAAAAGTTAATTCGACACTTAGTTATGAGATTAATGCTACTGATTTAGAAGACGGAAATGAATCAACAGGTAATTTGACATTTATTATTGAATTTTTAGGGGGAAATAATTTTATAAACGGAAATCAAACAATCTTTAACACAACTTCTGGGCAATTGAATATAACTTTTAATGACAGTCAATCCGGTACATATCATTTAAATGTTACAGTTAATGATACAAGCGGAAGAAATTCGTCGCAAGAATTTTGGATATTTGTATATGGTTTACCGAATGTAACTTTTCCAATTAGTACATTTAATTTCACATTGCAGGAGAATGTAACTTCAAGCTTAATTTTTAAAGTTAATCATACTCTTCAAGATAATCTTACATGCAAATTTTATTTAAATGATGTCTTAAGATATAATACCAGTTGCTATGGTAATAATGCAAATTTTACATGGAGCTTTACGCCGAACTTTACTGATGAAACAAATAATGAATATCAGAACTTGACATTAGTTGCGATCAACCCAACATTTAACGAATTGAACTTTACACAAAACTGGAATGTTAATATTACATATACTAATTCTCTTTTGACATTTTCAGCTTCAATTGGAAGTTTTAATGGTGGTTCTCCTCAAGTTATAACTTTATCAGATTATTTTACAGATTTAGATGCAACTGACCAAAATCAAACAATAGCTTTTACTTCTTCGGCATCAAATTTAACCGGCGGAACAATTACAATTAGCACTATTGATTGGGTTAATGGAACAACTCCGACTATGACTTTTTCAGCTACGGCAAATGGCGGAGGAGTATACAGCATTACAGCGAATGAATATAATCGTTCAAATTCATCACAAGTAATTAATTCTGTTACAAGTAATAATTTTTCAGTGGATTTAACAATAAGTACAACACCAACACCTGTATCTACTCCAGTCTCCGGTGGAGGAAGTGGGGGATCAGGAGAAACAATAGTATTATTAAAATTAATTATGCCTGAACCTGTTTCATTATATAATCAAAATAAAATCACAGTACCTTTAGTGCTTTTTAACGATGGTAAAAAAATTTTGACGGGTATTGATTTATTTGGTTTAGTTGCCAAGGACGGAAATATCAGCAATAATTTAAGAATTACTTTTAATGAAACAAATATTTCATCATTAAAAATCGGAGAAAAAAGAACTGTTAATATGACTATTGACATTTTATCTCAAGAGCCTGCAACATATGAAATTACAGTTAATGCTACCGTAAAAAATCCAGTATACAAAGATTGGGGCAAGATGTATTTAACAATGACAGAGGGGGATAGAATTAAAGAAAAAGTTATTTTTGTCGAAGAATTTATTGTAGAAAATCCTGAATGTATTGAATTAAAAGAATTAATTAATGAAGCAAAAAAAGATTATGAAAACGGAGAATTTGCATCAGCAGTTAAAAAAGCTGATGAAGCACTTGATGCCTGCAAAAATTCTATTCTACAAAAAGGAAAAATTAAATATACAGCAAGAGAAGAAAATAAACTTTATATCTATTTATCTTCTTCGGTAATATTTGCGTTTGTTGTGGGGCTTTTATTTTATTTTTATAATAGAATTAAATTAAAAAGAGGTTTAAAACAGTAAAACATAAAGTATTTAATTATATATAAGTTTTAATTATAAAAGATGGTTATTGAAGATAAAATTAAAGAATGGGTGACAGAAGCACTTCAAGGAGGATATAACCCCGAAGAGATTTACAATATTTTAATTCGTAGGGGTTTTGATTCTAAAGAGATTAAAGAAGTTTTATCAGTTTGCACTGCATTAAATGATTTAAATGCATTGGGTTTTAAAGAGAAAGAAATAACCGAGGGGAATATTCTTCAAACAAAAATTGTGAAATCTAAAGAGATTCAAGAAGTTTCAAAATTAATTAATGCCACTAAAAAAGAAATTGCAAAAGCGGTAATGGGTCAAGATGAGATAGTTAATGCGTGTATTTGTGCAATACTTTGTGATGGGCATGTTTTACTTGAAGGTGTTCCGGGAATTGCTAAAACACTATTGGTAAAATCTTTGGCTGTTGCATCGGGATGCAGTGCAAAAAGAATACAGTTTACAGTAGATTTATTGCCTAGTGATATCGTTGGTGTTACAACATTTACACAGAACAAAGGTTTTGAAATAATTAAAGGTCCAATTTTTGCTAACTTTATTATTGCAGATGAAATTAACCGTAGTCCTCCAAAAACCCAGTCAGCTTTAATTGAAGCAATGCAGGAAAAACAGGTTACTATTGGTCGAGAGACGTTTAAATTACCTTTGCCATTTTTTGTAATGGCTACTGAGAACCCATTAGAAAGCTCCGGGGTTTATGATTTACCGGAAGCCCAGATTGATCGTTTTTTATTTAAATTAATTCTTACATATCCTAAAAGAAAAGAAGAAGAATTGATTATGGAGAATAATATGACTTTAAAAAAATTCGAAGAATTTGATATTAAACCCATTTTATCACCAGATAAGATTCTTGAAATGCAAAAAGTGGCTAAAGAGATTTATTGTGACGATAAAATTAAGGCATATATCTTAGATATTATTGAAAAAACAAGAAAAAAAGATTTTCCACATGGGAAATATGTTGAATGGGGAGGTTCGCCTAGGGCAAGTATTGGTTTATTTATTGCTGCTAAAAGCTGGGCTTTGATTAATGGCAGGGATTATGTCATTCCAAAAGATGTCAGAGATGTTGCACATTATGTTCTAAGGCACAGACTTATTCTAAATTATAAAGCTCGAGCAGAAAAAATTGATTCAGATGTAATTATTGAAGAAATCTTAAATAAAGTAGGTCTTAAATAATTTAGAAAATGACAAAAGGAAAACTGAATGTTGATGTCGCAGATGCAATTACACAATTAGAATCAATGATAAAAGAGTTTAAGTTAAAAAGAGATATTTATAGATTAATTTTTAGGGGGAAAGGCTTGGAATTTGAAGGATTTCGAAGTTATTCACCGGATGATGATGCGTCAGATATTGATTGGAAAGCAAGCAGTAGAGCTCAGGAATTATTGGTTAAGCAATATAAAGAGGAAAGAGACTTAAAAATAGTTTTTATGTTAGATGTCGGGAGTAATATGGTTTTTGGTTCGACAAAAAAAATTAAATGCGAATATGCTCTTGAGCTTATTGCCGCACTCACAAATTTAATGCTTGATTTTAACGATGCAATTGGGTTAATATTATTTAATGATAAGGTTACACAATATATTGAATGTAAAAAAGGTAAAAAACAGATGGAAATATTCATGGATATTCTTTCTCATGGAGAAACCTATGGAGAAAAAAGCAATATTAATAATGCTTTAGATTTTGCTACGGATTATCTAAACGAATCAATATTTTCAGTAATTATTATCTCAGATCTTTTAAGTTCTACAAATGAAACTGAAAAAAAATTAAGCCTTTTAGCGAATATGTTTGAAACAATTGTTATTCGGGTTAGAGATCCATTAGATATACACTTACCAAATATTAACGGTGAATTAGTTATTGAAAATACTTCGAATAATTCGCAATTAATAATTAATCCTAAAGTTGCTAAAGAATCATATGAAAGATACGTTAAACAAAAAGAAAAACTTATTGAAGAAATAATCAGAGGAAGCAATGTTGATTATCTGGATTTGATGACTAGCGAACCTTTTGCAGTTTCACTTGCGATATTTTTGAAAGAGAGGATTGAAAATAAAATTTAAAATGAAAAAATTTACTAAAAATTCAAATTTTTATCTTTTACAAATACCCGCTATAAAAATCCCAGGAGTATTTGTAAAATGTTAAAAATCTTTTTTTATTTTGCTGAACCGAAATTTTTGATTTTATTGTTAGTTATCCCTCTTTTGATATTTATACATTTTTTCTCAATAAATAATCGAAAAAAAATTGCATTAAAATTTGCAAATTTTGAAGCAATAGGGAGAATTGAAGGGGTTGATTTTTTTTCAAAGAATATAACAGATTTAGTTTTAAGCATATTAATTGTTTCATTATTAATATTTACTATTTCCGGTTTAACATTACAGACAATTAATCAGGCAAGTGCATTTTCATTTGTTATCGCGATTGATAACTCGCAAAGCATGTCTGCTACGGATTTACCCCCAAACAGGCTGGCAGCTTCACAGGAAACAGCAAGTCATTTTGTTGAATCAACTTTATTTGGTACAAGAATTGGCTTAATCTCATTTGCCGGAACTTCATATATTGAAGAAGATTTGACAATTGATCGTGGGCTTATTTCTAAAAAGATAAAAGAGATTAAGTTAAATGAGTATGGCGGAACAGATTTGCATGAGGCTGTACTTACAGCAAGCAATATGTTAAAAAATGAAAAAAATAAAGCATTAATTTTATTGAGTGATGGTCAAATAAATGTCGGGAATCTTAATGAAACAATTGATTATGCAAACAGAGAAAATATGTTGATTCATACCATTGGCATTGGAACTATTGAGGGAGGAGAAACGATTTATGGTTTATCTAAGTTAGATGAAGATGCATTAAAAGCATTGTCCTATAATACTTGGGGAAGCTATTTTGAAGCAGAAAACCAAGATACACTTGAACAATCATTTAGAAATATTTTAGGTTTGACAGTAAGAAAAGTTTCAATTGATATTTCCGGTTATTTAGTTAGTTTTGCAATAATCCTTTTTGTAATAAAATTCTTTTTAATGCAAACGAAATATATTAACTTTTTTTAGAAATTCCAAGAAAACATCTTTTTTTTGTACTTTTGCGATAATTTTATTATTTAGGATGATTAATCTAAAAAATCTAATTAATACTTCATTTGTTTTTTTATTTGGAGCTTCTCCGGAATATAATGCATGATTTAAAAGATTGCAATAATTAATTTCAGGCTTATTTTTTTCCTGGCTTAATGATTCAATAATTTTGTTATAACCTCTAAATAATCTGACTTTAAATGCATCTTTAAAAAAGTCTTTTGTAATTTGATTTATTTCTTCAAGAACTTTTTGAGGATTATCACCTTTTAATCGTCCTATTTTTTGTAAATAAATTTTATTTGGATCATTTTTTGCTTGTAGCATCTTTTCTTTAAGATCTTTTTCAATTCTGTGCAAAATGAATAAAACAATACCTACGATTATTGCAATAAAAATTATTATGTAAATAAATATGCTTAATACCATGTTTATTAATAGAGAAAAAGAGTATAAAAATCTTATTAGTTTTTAATGACCGAGATTTATTGTAAAAATCGTATATAAAAACTTTAGAATAAAAATAAAAAAAATAAAAAGAACACCGCCGGAAGAAAAAAGAAATTATCTTCTTTTAACAACTTTTTTAGCTGCTTTCTTAACTGGTTTTTTAGCCACTTTTTTAACAGCCTTTTTTTTCTTTTTCCCACCTCTAGCCATCTGAGCTTCGCAAACATTACCACTACCGTCTACGTAATAAAGATAGCCTGGTTTTCTTACAACAACATTCTTAACAATTACTTTTCCCATCTTTAAC
>DATDUI010000112.1:0-8324 GCA_035290465.1 Candidatus Nanoarchaeia archaeon
ATCAAAAATTGAAAAAAAATTATCATTTTCATAAATTTTTTCAGAAGAAACTTCACCACTTGCAATTTTACAAAAAATACAATGATTCATAAAAAATAAAATAAAAATAAGTTTAAAAATTTAATTAAAAAAATAAAAAAAAAGGAAGAGAAGTTATCTTCTCTTTTTAGAAGCAACCTTTCTCTTAACAACTTTTTTCACAACTTTTTTCTTAATTGTAGCCATAGCCCTTTTTCTTTGATCTTCAAGTTTTAAAACTTGTTTCTTCAAAGAATTAATACTAATCTCAAGTTGCTTTGGTGTCTTTGATCTTGCCATTTTTGTTATACCTCTTTTTAATTAATACCAAATAAAATTTGGCAAAGTGAAGATTATTCTTCACTTTAAGTTAATAACACCAAGTAACACTTCTTTAAAAACTCTTCGGAAAAAATCCAAAATATTAAAAATAAAAAATAAATTGAAAATTAAAACAGATAATTTATCGACGAGAAATAAATCTCAATTAAAAGTTATAATAATTCACAACTTATATAAATTAATAAAACATAAATAAAATATGACTATCACAATAAATTTTTTAGGAACAGCAGGACAGGTTCCAACGACAAAACGAAATCATTCAGCAATATTACTAACATTTAATGAAGAAAATATTTTAATTGATTGCGGAGAAGGAACACAAACACAATTTAGAAAAGCAAAATTAAATCCCGGGAAAATTACAAGAATATTAATAAGTCATTTTCATGGGGACCATATTTTAGGAATTCCAGGAATACTATCTACACTAGCATTAAACGGATATAATAAAACACTTTATATTTACGGACCAAAAGGATCAAAAAAATTTATTCATGATTTGCTTCAGTTATTTAACTTCCGAAGGGAATATGAAATAAAAGTCGAAGAAGTCACAGGAAAGTTTTTAGAAACAAAAGATTTTTTTATTGAAGCAAAATCAATGACACATGGAATCCCATGCAATGCATATTCTTTTAGTAAAATAGGGCATACACGAATTGATAGAGAAAAATTAAAAAAATCAGGATTGCCATCCGGACCAATATTACAAACATTAAAAGAAGGAAAAAACATAGCATATAACGGGAAAAAATATTTAGCAAAAGATTTAACATATAAAGAAGATGATCTGAAAATTTCAATAATTATGGACACATCAGTAAATAAAGAGATTGCCCCATTTGTAAAAAATTCAGATTTAATAATAAGTGAAGCAAGTTTTGATTCACAATTAGAAGAACATGCAAAAGAACATCAACACTTAACTGCAAAACAAGCAGGAGAAATCGCAAAAAAATCTAAATCAAAAAAATTAATTCTAACACATATAAGCCAAAGATATGAAAACAAATTAAAAGAACTTCTTGACGATGCAAAAAAAGAATTTGAAAATACTACAATCGCAAAAGATTTAGATACTATTGAAATTTAACATAATTTTTCAAAAGTCAAATTTTCTCGTGGGTCAATCCAATTTAAAGAATGCTGTATTACTGAACCGGAAAGAGGAACAGAACTAACTAATTTACCATTTTCACAAACAATTTCATAATCCTGACAAAAATTTGTTTTATTACAAACAGCCCTCGTAAAAAAAGATGAATTCTGAATAATTTCACCGGTAATTTTGTTTGAAACAAAATTAAATATAAAAATACCCAATAAAACTAATATTAAAAAAATTATAATCAAAAAAATAATTTTAAAAAAATTCATTTTAAAATCTCCTTCTCCTAATCCATTTATTATTAGAAATCAAACTTCTTTGCTTGAAAAATTTTTTCTTTTTCTTAAAAAAACACCAATTATAACCTTTCTTTTTTCTTCTCTTGCAAAAGATAATTAATAAAAATAAAAAGATTATCAAACTAATTAAAATTATTACAATTAACCAAGGGATTGTTCTTTTTACATGGAAAAATTCAGTAGAACTTGCAATTTTATTATTATAAATAACTTCAACATAAAGAGCATATACTCCGGGGAGAATCTCTTCAGGTAAGACAAAGGTCTTAACTAAATCTGCTCTACGAGAAATTTTAAGAGATTCCAAACCACTTAAAATTTCAAATCCTTCATCATTCTTAACAGAATATATAATATCTGCGTTAACATTTTCAATCTCACCTAAATTAATAATCTCTATTTTTGCTAATAATTCTTCTCCAGGGAAAAGACTCTTAAATTGAGAGGGAATAAAAACATTCACATCGAATAATGAATCTTTTGATTCAACATTAATTGCAATTAAAACTTCTTTTGTTAAATCGCCCCCATCAGCAGAAATAATTAATTTGCCTATATATAAACCTAGATTAACATTTTCAGAAGCAATAAAATCAAGCTCTAACACTTTTAATTCATCTTCAGCTAAACTAAATTGAGATTCACGAATAAATACAAAATCCTTTAATAGAGTATTATTAATTACAAAATCTAATTTCCCACTACCAATATTTTTCAATGTTAATTTACCTTTTTTAACCTCACCAGGTTTTAATGAAACTTTAATATTCTCACTATCAATCCAAAAATCTTTCACTAAAGTAATTATTGGAGTAATAGCAACCCCACCACCACCTCCGCCCCCACCAGTTGAAAGAGGAGTTGGAACAACTTCGGGAGAGGTAAACAATACAAAATCTGAAGCCGTTGAATCAGGTTGTCCGGAATTTGCATAACTGCAAGTAGTCCTAACAACATAAGACCCAACAGGATTATTCGATAAAACATTTAAACTAACAGCCTGAGTAACATTCTCTAAAGGAACAGTTTCCTTGCTAAACTGTGTTTGAGGCTCACTGCCTTCAATAACAAGATTATTATTTGTATCCACCCAAACATCACAAGTTGATTCAGTAGCAGCTTCCCCTTCATCTAAAATTTTAACATCACAATTCAAATTACTTCCAACAACACTTGAATCCGGACATTCCAAAACAACCATATATGGACCACCGGTAGCAATTCTAAATTGCATAGTCTTAGAATTATTAATCCCATTATAACTAGCAGTCATTTGAGCAATATAAGTTCCGGTAGTAGGATTAGATTCTATACTCTTTACATATCTCCAGATATTATTATTTTTAACAAAATCTCCTTTATTAGCCGTTGCCCATGAAGTCAAATAAGTTGGAGGTTGCAAAATATTCAAATTAATTGTATCTGGAATAACATCATTGCCATTTTGATCCGCAAAAGTTGCTTCGATTATCGCAGCTTCATTAGGATACTTTGGAGAACTTGTAACTAAACTAGTAATTTCAAATGCACCAGAAACATAGAATGGAACATAAATATTCACAATACTTCCGGTTAAAGTACAATTCCAGTAATAAGAACCAGAAGAAACATTCTCCGGAATATCCCAAGAAGCATAAACTCCATAATTGTTTATAGAGATTATAGCATTAGCAATAAATTGACCACTCTTTTTAATTTCACAAGTAGCATTTTCAATAAATTTAGAATTACCCAATAAATCATTAGCCAAAACCCATAATTCTGCAGTACCACCAAATTGAGTATAAACTGTGGAAATATAATCTACTAAAAATGCAGAAGTCGCATTACCGGAGGTAAATAAATTATTTTTAATAAAGCTAATATTAGTTTCTAGATTATTTATTCCATTCAAAACAAAACTTATATTCGATTGTGTCGCAACATTTTCAGTCAACCATTGAATATTTTGATAAATATTATCAATATCAGTTTGCAATTGAGGAATTTGAGAATTATTCAAAGTTAAAACAATTGCATTTGTCTCAGCAACTTTATCACTAATATTCTGTAATCTATCACAAATTTCATTATTAATAGAACAATCAAAATAATTTATTAATGATTGAGAATTACTCTCGATATTCTTGGTGGTTAAATTAATTTCATCTAAAATTATTTTTAGATTCGATAAAGTAGTATTAATCCACCACTCAGAACATTGTGCATCCTTAAAACAAGATAATAAATTTTCAGCAATACTCTGATTATAATACGTTAAATTTCTTGAAGAATAATTCCAAATATAAGTTACAAGTTCATTATAATCAATAATTAATCCGGCACCAACAGGTTGAGTAGATATTAAAGTAAATCCAGCATAAGAATTACTTAAAACATTACAACTAGCATTAGCATAATATACCGAAGGAGTAGCCGGAGTAATCCATGAATAATTGTATAAACCATTTCCAAAGTGAGTCATACTGCCAGAATTCTTAACAAAACCATCAGCTAGATCAATAATTGTAACATTTAATTCTCCATCGCAATTTATCAAACCACCAATAGAAGAAACAACTTGTGCACCAATTACAGCATTAGAACCTGCAAGAATAGGAGTAGAAGATTCTAAATAAATTTGTGGATAAGCAGCTCCTGCAATCTCTGTTTTAACTTGGAAAACTAAAGTTTCATGGAATTCATTTCCAAGATAAATCGCATCAATATCAACTCTGTAAGTCCCTTCAATAGCATTATTTGGCAAAATGAAATTATAAGCAAATCTACCTTGAGAAAGAATAGTGGAAACTCCAGAAGATAGTAAAGTATTATTTGGATAATAAACGCTAATATCAATCGTTGAATTCACCAATTGACTGTTTTCATTAACAGAAGTTGAAAGCACATACACATTATCACCAGGGTTATATGCAGAACCAACACCACTAAAAACATTAAGAGGTAAAATTGCAGAAGCATTTAATAGAGGAACATAATCAAATGTTCTTACTTCTCTAATACCTAATGAACTTACAAGAACAGCATAAATTCCATAAGGTGAATGACCGGAAGGAATTAAAAAATTATAATTATAAATTCCAAGACCACTAATCTCATTAAATAATCCTGAATTAAACCAAAGACTTCCATTTGGATATAAAATGCTTGCAGAGATTTCACGTGATGTAATAGGGTTACCCAAATTATCAGCTAAACTAACAAAAATAGTTTGATTTTGTCCGGAATTAATTTCTTTTCTTGAAACCTCAATTGCACCAATAGTACCTGTTCCCCCAACACCGGCTAAATCAATCAAAGAACCAGCAGCACCTTGAACAATATCATAACCGAGATTAAATTCAGTAGTTTTGCCTGCATCAACAATACTTCCGGCAGAATTCTCATCACCAACAACCAGATCAATACAAAAACTATAAGTAATACCATCAACAGTTTTTAAATCAGTAGTTAAATTATTTTGTGCAGTTTGATATTGCATATAATCATATAAATCATTTAATGAAAATGCATTTGCAACAGTTAACCCATTAGTTAAAGTTAAATTACCACCATAATAATAAACAGGTCTAACAATATAATCAGATATATTTTGTATAAATGTAATTACACCATTTTCGTAATTAATAGTATAATTCTTTGTACTACCTTCAACTAATTTTGTATCATTAGCAAATAATGCAAAGAATTGACATTGATCAATAGGATAATTATTTAATTGCCCGCTAAAATCAAAAGAATTATGCTCTTCTTCACCATAACTTACTTTTGTCGGAGAATTATACGTAATATTACTTAAAACTGCAACTTCAGAAACTGAAAAACTTGTAAACCCATTCTCGGCTAATTGTATAGTCTCTATAGTAGCTGCAGAAAATTCTTTAGCAATACTTTGGAAATTTTTACCATATTTCTTAATATACAAAGTATGAGGGCCTTGTTCATTACCGGTTTTATAAACATAATCAAAAAGTCCACGAGTAATTAATTTTTGAGGGATAATTCCAAGAGAATCAGTCATTAATGAAAAAATTACATCACCTTTTGTATCAAGTAAAACAGTAGTAGTGTTTTCTAAATTAGCACCAGCTGCATCAGTAGTTTTCAAATCATAACTATAAACCCTACGAATCTCACCAGAATAACTTCCACTTGTCCAATTAATAGAACCCCAATCTAAAGTTGGGTTTAATAAAATCGCATTACCAGTATAATTTAATACTTTTATATCACTTCCATTTGTTTCACTAATTCTCAAATTAACAATTGTAATATTAGTATCGTTAAAGAAATAAATTCCATCTTCGAGCGTCTTTCTTGCTGTAATTGAATTTAAATTTCCAACTTGACTAACAGCAGGATAAAAACCTTCACCAACATTAGTAATAATTAAATCTTCTAATGAATTATTATTAAATAAGAATCGAATAGTAAACCAATTTTGTAAAGTACTACTTTTTACAAGAACTTCACCATTCCAGTATAGCCTAAATGGATTTGAATTATTAGCAGAAACTTTATGTGATACACCTGAATCATATAATTTTAATTTTGAACCTGCAAGCAAATAAAATTCTCCTTCATTTGCATCAACTACATCTAACCCTGAGAATGATAATGTTGAACCACCAAATGGAGAACCTTCTTGTGATAATTGACCTGAAATTAAAGTTGCATTAAAGTTAATTTGAAGTTGTTTACCAAAGTCTACTGCTTGACCAGTTGTCTTAACAAAAGTAGTATTTAACGGAGAAGTTACATTTCCTAATTCTAATCTACTTAAAACAGCATATGAACCTTCAGCAGGTTTAATCACAGCACAAATACCTCTTACAGCTCTTCCAAATTCATAAATTTGCTCAAAAGTAATAGCATTTGATTCATTATTACCCATTACTTCACGACCACCTATACCATTATCACCCCAAACAGTAATAGTATCAGTTACAGAATTATAACCCATTGGATAATTCAAAGCATATGAAAAACCAGTATCAGGCTGACAAACATCCAAATTAAATTGCCAAATATCTGAAGTGGTATTAGTTATTCCATCACTAGCAATAACTTTCCAATAATATGTAGCTGAACCAATATCCCTCCATAAATATAATGCTTCAGTAGTTGTATCTAAGAAAGTCGTTGCATTTAAAGTATCACCAAAAACATAATAAGTAATGTTCACATTTTCAGGAGGAGTAATTGATTGCCAAGATAAACCTACAGGAGTTGCTGCCTGAAGTGAATTATTAATTGGAGCCTGTAATACTGGAGTAGGTAAATCAAAAATAAATGGATGAACATCTAAAAATAAATTTTGCAAGTCTTCAAACAATTTTCCATTTTCCCAAGTATATGCAATTTTCTCAACAGTAACATTTCCGTTTTTGTCACCAATACCATCAGTATAACTCTTAACATTAATTATTCTTTGTGCATTTACAAATTTATTTTGCTCACTTTCATTAATTGTATAATTAATCCAACCAAATCCAGCAGCATTAATCAAGGAATAATTTTGCCATGCAATTAATTCTTCATTATTATCGTTGGTGAAATTAACAAGACCTTCACCGATAGTTAATCCATAATCTGACCAGCCATAAGAAGTATAAAAATCAATCTTGCTTAATTTTTCATATCGGGAATTGTTAGGTTTACTGAATATAAAACTTTCAGAGTCTTCACAATTAATTCCAGCACAACCAATATTAGTATTATTAACAAAATAATTTGTAGATCTTGTATCATGTATCCCTTCTGCAACCAAAACATACTTCCCTTCTTGGAAACAATTTAAATTCAAATAGAAACTACCAGTTTCACCTTTATTTAATACTCCAACAAGCCAATTAATTTGTCGGGCATTTGAATTATAATTACCAGTATAATTAGAAGGGTTACATTGTGCTGGAATAGTTAAAGTAACATTCCAAGTATTATTTAGAATATCAAAATCTCCGAGATTAGTAAAATTAAATTCATATAATTGATTAACATCTTTTTCTGCTGAACGAGCCTTAAAACTATTAATTGCATTAATATTAAATAACAAATGTGATTCAGAAGAATATTTTGTAGTATTAACAATAAACTCATTTTCTTCATAATTATTTCTAGATCCCCAAGTTAAATTATATCTAAAAGTACCAAATTCATTTAGTGTTATTGGGGGTAAAACTTTGTAAGAAAATATTCTATATTCTTTTGCCCTAATTGTTCCAATATCACTTGAAGTTAAAATAACTTGCCCAGTTGGGATATTTGAAACACCAGCAGTGATTCCATCAAGAGTAGAAGAATAAGCAGTCCATCCAGATAAAACATTATCTACAATTCTTACAGAATTTGCATTTGCACAACCCTTATTATAAATTGCCAAAGTTGAAATAAATTCAGAACGATTTAAAACAACTTTCGGCATTTCTCTAACTACTTCCAATATTGGAATATTATCTCCATTCTCAACAGATTGACTAATCAATTTATTTTTAGCAACAGGATATGAATAATCAATAGACGCATTCACGCTAGTTTGTTCATTATTTTGACCT
>DATDUI010000113.1:0-10081 GCA_035290465.1 Candidatus Nanoarchaeia archaeon
ATTTTTATTAATTCCCGATACAAAAACCGTCAAAGAAGCATGGGAATTAAATAAAAAAGCAAAAAAAGAAGCTGAAGAATTATTAAAAAATGCAGATAAAAAATTTAAAAGTGAAAAAAACGACGAAGATGCTTGGATAACCTCACTAAATGAAAAACAGGTTTTAGAAATTTTATCAAAATTAAATCTTCCAATGGGTTTAGATATTGCAGCTTCAAGTTTTTACGCAAGAAAAAATTATAATTATTCGAATCCTATGCTAAGACGAAGTTCAGATGAACAAGTTGGATATTTAACAAATCTAATCAAAAATTATAACTTATTTTATATCGAAGATGCATTTGAAGAACAGGATTTTTCCAGTTTTGCAAAATTAACAAAATTATTCCCGAACCGTTTAATTGTTGGCGACGATTTAACTGTAACAAATCAAAAGCGTCTTGAACAAGCAATAAGAGAGAAAAGTATTAACGCACTAATTGTAAAACCTAATCAATGTGGTTCTTTAATTGAAGTAAAAAATGTTGTAAAATTAGCCAAGAAAAATAACCTTAAAATAATCTTTTCTCACAGAAGTGGCGAAACAGAAGAGTCAATTTTAGCAGATTTAGCATTTGGTTTTCAGGCAGACTTTTTTAAATCAGGAATAACTGGAAAAGAAAGAGAAGTTAAAATTAAACGATTAATAGAAATCGAAGATTCTTTAAAGAATAAATAAAGATTGTGGATACAATCTTCATAGCTTATTTTTCTTGCCAATAATCAAAGAAGTTTGAAAAATAAGTCTTAAAGATTTCTAAATAAATTTTAAAAAAAGGATCAAATCTTTATAGTGTATTTTGATTGTTGGTCGTTTCAAAATACATCTTAAAGATTTTGATTAATCCTATCAAATATTTTGATTAATCAAAATCTTTATAAAGCAAAATTACCCCTCAATTCATATGGTAAAAGAAAAGAAAGAAGAAATCAAAGATGAAGACAAAGACGAAGAAGTTAGTAAAGAATTAATCAAAAAAGCAAAAAAAGAATCTTTAGATACTGAAAAAGTTAAAAAAACAAAAAAAGAAGAAACTTCTCCAAAAGACGGTGAAAAAACACTTGCAGAAAAGAAAAAAGCACTTTTAGAAAAAGTAGCAAAACTTAAAGAAAAAGTAGAAGAAACAAGTACAGAAGACTTAAAAGAAAAAGTTAAAGCTCAAAAGAAAACAGACATGTTAATCCCCCTTGAGGATTATGTAAAAGCAGGAATTTATTTAGGAACAAAAGCAGTAACACCTGATATGAAACCATTTGTTTATCGAAGAAGAGCTGATGGATTAGCTATTTTTAATACAGACTTAATTGACGCAAAATTAAAAGAAGGAATTGAATATTTAAACAAATTTGAGCCAGAAGATGTTATCTTAGTTTGTAAAAGACAAGCTGGATGGAAAGCAGTTAAAATGTTTTCACATTTAACTGGGATAAAAGTTTTCACTAAAAAATATCCTGCAGGAATTTTAACTAATTCTCAATTACCCGACTTTTTTGAAAATGAATTAACAATTGTAGCAGATTCATGGTTAGACAAAAACGCATTAAATGATACATTAAAAGTAAATAAAAAAGTATTAATGATTTGTGACACAAACAACTTTGCAAAAGGAGCAGACCAAATAATTATCGGTAACAATAAACACGTTAAAAGTCTTGGAGTAATCTTTTATCTTTTATCAAGAGAATATTGCAAAGCCAAAAAGATTCAGGCAGAAATTCCAGACCTTGAATGGTGGACTGGCGAAACAGAATAATTTTTTACAAAATGAAACAAATAGATCTTCATGATTCTTGCACTCTGAAGATGTTTTGTAAAAATCAAGGAGTTTGTATTCATTATCGTAATTCTCAGAATTTGTCCGATATGCCAATAATAAAAACTATTTATCCTATGAAAAATGATTTGAAATTAGTTGTTTATGAATGTAAACATGGAAATTGTTCTTTAATTGAAGAATTAAACTTAATGCAGGGACTTGAGGGAGTTTTATCTTTTTAAAATGAATTACGCTTTTTTTTGTGAATACCAAGGTTTATGTTGTAAAAATAAAGAAACCCTCAATCTACCTTCAGTAGATTATATGGATGGATTTAGCTGTATGTATTCTGAAAAATGCCAATTACTTGAAAATTTAAATAATACAAGAAATACTGAAGAACAAAATAAATTTTTTAAAAGATTAAAAATTTATCCTCAGCTTTATCAAATCTTTGATTAATCAGTCTTAATCAATAACCAGTTTTTCTCATTCCCATTTAACTTAGCATTAACCAAAACATAAGTACCTCTCAAAACTTTTCCATGGACAATAAACTCAATCTTTTCTGAATCCTTATGAATTAATTCAAAAGTCCCTTTATCCCAAATTTTAACTGTCCCTTTGCCATATCCCTCTTTAATTTCCCCTTCAAAATTTGCATAACCCAAAGGATGATCTTCAACCTGCACTGCTAAATGTTTTATGTTCTTGCTTCTAGGAGGAGTTTTAGGTAACGCCCATGATTTTAGCACACCACTTAATTCAAGTCTTAAATCCCAGTGCAAATGTGAAGCCTGATGTTCCTGAATAACATAAATTCTTTTGCTCGACGAAGAAGTTTTAACAATCGCATTAGGTTCACCGGATTTATTCAAATCTCTTTTTAGTTTATAATTTTCTAAAGACATATATTATATAAGACCACTATTTTTATAAATATTTCATTTTCATTAATCTAATGGTTTTAAAGTTTTATTTAGCACATCCTAAATTTTCAATGGATAAGGTAAGAGAATGGCAGTTAAAATGTGAATTAAACACAGGTGTGATATTTATTAATCCTTTTTTTGATAATAATAGTTGGGAAAAAACAGTAAATAAAGGAAAGCAAGATAGATATGATGCAGATGCTAAACCCATCATTGAAGCAGACTTAAAATTAATCTCTAAAAGTGATGGAGTTGTAGCAGTTGTTGACGGGAATTTTAGTTATGGGACAATCTGTGAATTAGTTTATGCAAAAATATTTTATAAGCCATTGTATATGGTTGTAACAAACGGAAATGCAAAACATCCCTGGTTTAGATACCACGCAACACAAATATTTACAAGCTTTTTAGATTTAGAAAAACATCTTAAAATAATTTCCGAGAAAGATAACATCGAGAAATAATTTTATTAATTAGTTAAACCCAAACTTATTTTTAAAGCAGAATCAACTTTATACAATAATTCATTATCTATAGAACAAACTTTTTTCGTTAATCTGGATTTATCAATTGTTCGTATTTGATTTAAAAGAACTGTAGAATCTTTATTTAACTTTGTATCTTTTTTTGAAAGAAACACATTTGTCGGAAATTCTTTTTCAAAGACTTTAGAAGTTATGGCTGCAATAATTACTACTGGAGAATATTTATTTGAAATATCATTTTGAATTATCAAAACTGGTCTTATTCCCCCTTGTTCACTTCCTAAAATCGGATTTAAATTTGCAAAAAATATATCTCCTTTTTTAATAATCATTTTACCACTCCCATCTAGATAAATCTTCTATTTGTTCAAATTCATTTGTTATTTTCAAATTTTCTTTGTTCATAACTTTACAACTTTCAATTAAAAGATCTTCTTTTTTTCTTTGAATCTCTTCAGCGATTTTCATTAAACCTAAAATTACTTCTTCATAAGTTTCTTTTTTTGTTTTTAATCTGTCTAAAGATCGTTTAGCATTTTCATTAATTTGAATAGTTGTAACCATAATTCTATAGAATAACTATAGTTTATAAATGTTTTCAAAAAATTTAATTTTTACTTTTTTAATAATCCGCTCTCGCCGATTCTAATCTTCATAGGATTTAAATCTATATATCCATCATCTCTTTTTACTGCTGCAGAAAGTAATTGCCCAACATTTTTAGTATTAACTCCTCCGGAAATTTTAATTCCCCTAGAAAAATTTTCTCTCATAATTTTTAAGTTTTCAACTGTTGCCCCATATTTGCCAAAACCAGTAGAAGTTTTAATAAAATCAACATCTGTTTCATTATTTGCTAACTCTGAAATTGATTTTATTTGTTTTTTGTTTAATGCTGAAGTTTCAAGGATTAGTTTTATTATTGCCCCTTCTTTATGTACAAAATTTGCAACATTTGTTATATCTTCTAGAGTTTCCTGTGTTTTTCCACTTTTAAATAATTCATAATTTAAAACCATGTCAATCTCATCTGCACCATTTTCAAGAGCAATTGTTGTTTCAAAAATTTTATGTTTTGTTGAATATAAATTACCATTTGGAAAACCAATAACTGAAGCAATTTTAATGTCCTTTTCTTTTAAATATTCTTTAGCCTTTTTAACATCCCAAGGATAAACGCAAACAGCATAAGGCTTAGGAATATGAATAACCCCCTTTAAAAATCCTTCATAAGCCTCTTCTCTTAAATAAACTGCTCCATCTTTTTGTCCTTTAAAAGAATCAACAGTACAAAGAAAAGTATGGTCGCAAATAGAAGCAATTTGTTGAATGTTTAAGTCAACAATTTCAACTAATTTACTGTTCATAAAAAAAATAAACCTTTGCTATTTATAAATCTCTTCAAAATTTAATCTATATATTTAAATAGTTCTTTTACTAAGTTTATATTAGAGAATATATATTTAAAGCTAAAGATATTTAAAAAGAAAATATTCTCAACTTTATTATGGTGAGTGGTAAAAAGGTGAGTTTAGTTCTGGAAGAAAGGTCAAAAAACGCTCATTCCTTAATGTCTCCAAATTCTATCTATTTTGCTCATCCCATTAACTTTTATAATACCCCTCATGAAAGAGATTTAATAAAAAAGATTACTGAATTTTTCCCAGAATATCATGTTGAAAACCCAAATCAAACTCATCATCAGGAAAATTATCTTCTTTGGAGACAAGAAACTGGCTCAGGAATGAATTATTATTTTGATGTTGTTTTGCCTCATATAGAAGCAGGAATTTTTCTTCCTTTCCAAGATGGTATGATTGGGGCTGGAATTTTTGGAGAGATGGAATCTTTATATAATTCCGGGAAAAAGATTTGGCAGATTAATCATGATAAACAAATTTCAAGAGTTTTCAATTTAGATTTAACTAAAAAATTATCTATAGAAGATACAAGAAAAAGAGTTTATTAAAATGGTAAAATATGAACATAAAACATATGTTATAACTGCAGCACAAGGAATCCAAAGTCCTTATTCCGCAAAAATGTATGGAAGAGATGAAACAAAAGGAAGTCCGAATATACCATTAATAAAAAATATTGAGCGTTATGTTGAGTTTAATAAAGGAGAAATTCAGATTCACTCAGTTGTTGGAGCAAGTGTTAATGAAATTGAATTAGATTCTTTTTTTCATAGTAGAAATGACGTTTACATTGAAAAAGATTCAAAGAGTAGAAATGAACAAAACAGAAAAAAAGAAGAAGCAAAAAGAAAATCTTATTATGATAAAGTTGAAAAACGGAAAGCAAAAGAAGATGAATATGACACAAAAAAACAAGATGAATGCAAAACTTTTCCAGTGGATGGAAGTGATTGTCCATTTAATGCCCCAATGCATTATTTTTGGGAAAAAATTCCAAAGACAGATTGGCCATTAATTGGAGAAAGATTAAACACAAATGTTAAAACTCTTGGAATTCCTGTTCGTCCACAAAATAAAAATCCTTTATCCAGTAAAGATACATTCACAAAAGATAATGGTGGAAATTCAGTGATTATAGCATCACCAAAAAAAATGATGCGTCCAGTGGCTCAAGGTCAATCCGGAGAATATCCTCACCTTCTTTTAACAACCGGAGCATGTACTCATCCAAATTATAACTTTGGAGATTTAGGTTTCATGGCTAAAAGAGACCACACTTATGGATTTGCAGTAGTTGATGTTTTAGACGACAAAATTCATTTAACAAGGATTGTATCTGCACAAAAAAATGGAACGTTTGTGGATTTAGGAATAAAATATCAAGAAGGAAAAGAACCAGAAAAGGTTAAGACAGTTGCTTTAGTAGTCGGTGATTCTCATTTTGCAGAGATTAATCCTAAAGTGGATAAAGCAAATGTACAAATGATGCAGGCATTAGAGCCAAAACATACTCATTTAAATGATATATTTGCAGCGTTATCAATAAATATTCATGAAGTAGATGATCCTATTAGAAGAAATAGAATGAAAAAAGCACATACAAACAGTCTTGAAGAAGAATTATATTTTGCTGGAAAATATTTAACTAGAAATGCAAAAATTGCAGGAGAATGGGGAGGGGAAATAGTTGTTAATTTTTCTAATCATGATGATATGATTTATAGATGGTTAGCAACAGAAAAATATAGAACAGATGATGAAAATAGACTTGTTGCATGGAAAATTTTAGCTCAGGATATTAATCGAGGAAATTGTTTTGAAAAATCAATTAAATTATTCAATGATATTCCAAAAAATGTAACTTTCTTAAAACCTGGTGAAGACAGGCAATATTGGGGATATTTATGTTCTGCACATGGGCATCAAGGAACAAATGGTGCAAGGGGAAATTTAAAGAATTTAGAAAAAGCATATGATAAAATTATTTGCGGGCATGTACACCAATTAGAGATTTTAAGAAATGCGATTTCAGTAGGAACAAGTACAAAAATTCCGTTAGAATATCAAATAGGAAATCCTTCAACGTCAATGTCTGGAAATGCAGCAATCTATGAAGGTGGAATTGTTCAGGCAATACCTATCATAAAAGGTCTTTTTGCAAAAGCAAAAACCCTTGAATTTTTAATGAGAAATAAAATTTAACACAATGGTAAAAAATATCTATTTAATTCATCCTATAGAAAATCTTACACAAAAAGAAAAAGATTTTCTTGATGATTATGTTCTTGAATTAGAAGCACACGGTAATCGTGTTCATTATCCAGTTCGTGATGTAAAGCAAGATGATAATGCTTTGAACATTTGTTTAATTCATCGAAAAGTTATGAAAAGAGTTAAAGAAGTGCATATTTATTGGACAAAAAAAAGTCGAGGCAGTATCTTTGATTTTGGGATGGCATTTTTAATGGGTAAAAAAATCGTATTAATAAATAAAAATCAAGTCAAACGAACAAAAAATAAAAGTTATGAAAATTTACTTCTTGACTTGCATGATTTAAGTAATAAAAAATAACTAAACTTATTTAAAATCTAAATCTTTATACTTTCTATGGAACAAATCACATTAGAGACAATTAATAATAAGTTAGATTTTTTAATAGAAAGAGAAATGCAGCATTCAAATGAAATTTTATCTCCAGAAGCAGAAGAAGCTATCAGAATAGGAATGCAGGAATATCGAGAAAGAAAAACAATCTCTAGAGAAAAATTATGGGAAGAGTTGCGTAAAAAAAGAGAAAAAAATGAAAATTGAATTTAATTCTCAAGCTGAAAAATTTCTTAAAAAATGCGATAATTTTATCCAAATAAGGATAGAAAATAAAATTGATTCTTTATTAGATAATCCAAATCCTTAAGATGCTAAAACAATTTATTCAAAAGAAGGAAAGTTGTTTAGAGTTAGAGTTGGTGATTTCAGAATAATCTACAAAATTGATTGGGATAAAAAGAATTTAATTATATTATTTATTGATAAAAGAGGGAAGATTTATGGTTATGTAAAGGATGAAAAAATTGAAACTTTAAATCTTTCAATCTAAACTTATTTAAAATCTAAATCTTTATACTTTCTATGGATGATAAAGAACTTAATTTAAAAATTGCATTATCACAAATGAAGAACGGAAAAGATTTAGTAGATGAACTTAAAAATAAAAATCTTGAAATCCCAAAACAACAAGAATTTTATAAACCAAAAGAAATGACTCCTGCAGAAAAAAAAGCATATTATCAGAATCTTGGAGCAATGTGCTATTCTTCAAAAGATAATAAAAAATTAAGAAAATAATAATTTTATAAAATTTTTTATCCAGATTTAACTTTTTAAAATTTTATTCTAATTCTTCTTTAGAACTATCTATATCCTCTTCTAAAATATCCTGTTCTTCTTCAAGATTAGTAAGACTCATGATTTCCCCATCTTTAGTAATTTCTTCTTCTTCTTCTTTTTCAAATTCTTCTTTTTCTTCTTCAGAAATTTTTACTTCTTTAGCCCTCTTTAATTTTTCAAATTTCTTTTGAGGAAGAGGTTTATGAATTGAAATAGGCAATGCTTCTGAATTAAATTCAACTTCAGCAATTTTTAAAGCATCAAATTTAATCTTCTCTAAATCTTCTTGGCTAATTTTTATCAAAAGTGGTGCATTCATTGAAATCTGTAATGCTCTAGCTCCAAGAACTCTTGCTTTCTCATATTTTGTAAATTGATCTGCTTTCATTTTCTATTTATTTTAAAAATTTTTCTAACTTTTTAAATACTTCTTTATGTATTTTTTCACTAAAATCTAATGCCTCGTAAAATTCTTCCATAGTTAAACTTCCAGATTCACCTTTTTGCATTGAATTAATAGTACTATCATGACCCCCGATAGTAATTCTTGCATCAATAGTATCTTCTTCTTCTCTTGTAGGATCAACAATAAAATGTTTTCCAATTTTATACATTGTCAATGACAATGGGATTTCTTTTGTTAAACTTAATTTTTCATCAGTATATTCACCCCATAATATTTTATTTTCTGCTTCATCATATTTTGGGATTTTAACATCTTTTAATGCAACAACTGCACCAATACCCGCAGCATCAAGTAAATTTCCATCATCATTAATTGCATAAACATCAACAAATAAAGTCCAAACTTTTTCTCCTTCTTTAATGCACAATTTTTTTAAATCAATAAAATGGCTTTCTCTTAAAACTCTATCAGTAACTCTTCCAATTTCAATAGCATTAAATTTTGGAGGTCCATTTTCAAATCTAGGAGAACTAATGGGTCTTAATTCTGCTGAAACCATCAAATTACCCTCATCAGCTGAATCGGGGTATGGTTCACCAACAGTCATTTTAACACCAACTAATACTTCTGTGTTTCCAATTTTTACTCTTGCACTACCATCAGCATTTTTAGCAACACTTCGTTCTATAATTACTTCTCTATAATCATTAGCTTTTCTTCCATCAAATCTTTTGCCTTCATCTAAATATTGAATTATTCTATCCTTGATTATTTTTGGTGTGTTCATTGTTTTTCTCCATAAAATAAATTTTTAATTGATAATTTTGGTGTTCTATCGAATATATCCTGATAAAAAACTGCACCAGTCATACCGAGATATAATGTTAGCTCTCCTAATTCCGGGAAAACTTGTCCAGTGCATCCAATCAATGCTAAAAGCCCACTTCCCATAAGTGCATTATCTGGTTTCATCTCTAATTTCATTTTAAATCTCCTAAACTGTCTTTTAAAGCTTGTTTTTGAATTTCATGAATTTTTTTGCATGCTTCTTTTGCCATTTTTACAACTTCCTTTAATTGTTCTGTTTCGATTTTACCATCAAGTTGAATATGCGTAATTTCACCCTTGCCTGTAAATGTAAAAGGAATATCAGTAGAGCCTTCACCTTCGTGGAAAACACAATCTTCATAACTATTCAGGTCAAGAACCAAATCTTTATCAATTTTACCTGTAGAGACACTTGAAGCTAAATCTTTCATAGGAATTCCTGCATGTGCTAATGCTAAAGCTGCAGCGTTAATTCCAGCACATCTGGTTGAAGCATCTGCCTGTAAAATAAAAATATGAACATCAATAACCATGTTTTTAAATTCGTCGACTAATAAAAGAGGTTCAAGAGCCCACTCAGTAATTTTACTAATCTCTGTACTTCTTCTGTTTGGACCAGTTCTCATTCTTTCATTAGTTGAAAAACTAACCATGCTATAATCGCATCTTAATGTACATTTTGACGGATCCTGAGAATGTTGTGGATGCATTTTTTTAGGACCATAAACTGCAGCAATAGCCATTGTTTTATGGTCACCTTTTCCAAAACTAAACATTGCACTGCCATCAGCATTAGGAATAATTCCAACTTTTGCCTGAATTTCT
>DATDUI010000114.1:0-2530 GCA_035290465.1 Candidatus Nanoarchaeia archaeon
AATTGGGAAAATAAAAATAATAATGATAGAAATTACTTTGGATAAAATTATTTTAATTTATCAAATACCTTTTCCAAATTAATTTCAAACAAAGCAACAGGCATTTTAATCTTCCAATTTCTTAAAATTCTAGGATGAATCTCGCCAATATAACCAATAACTTTTTCATCTAAAATAATTTCACCAACCCGACCTTCAATAAAATGAACCGGGCTTTGCAAAGGTTCTTTAAATTTAACTTCTAAATTAATCATTCTAAAAAAATACTCTAAAGTTTGCTTAATTTGCGTAAAATTTCCCGGAGTAACAGCACAAGCCAAGTTTTCTCCTTCAACTATCTTTTCATCAATTAAATTAAAAGTCCTGCCCATTTCAAAAATAAATTGAGGATATTCAGAATCAATATTTTCAGAAAAATTCTTCAACAAATAATGAGATAAATCCTTTCTTAAAATAGTATAATCCGTTTTTGACCCTTCAACTTCAATAAATTCTTTTTCATTCTTTTCATTAATCCCCATTTTTGAAAATTGATCATCTCTTTTAGTTAAATGATAATTTGAAACCTCTAACATATTTAACCCGACAAAAATTTCCGAAATCTTACGCTTAATAATTTCCTTAAAATCTTCTTTTCCAACAGTAGCAATATCCGGAAAATCTTCGATAAAATTTTCATAACCATAAGCAATTGCAACATCCTCAATTAAATCAACTTCATGTAAAATATCATTTCTCCAGGAAGCAATTTCTGCAAAACTATCTTTATAATTATGACCCATTTTTTCTAAACATTGACCTAACTCCTTTTCACTCAAATTTAAACCCAAAAGCTTATTTGTATTCAACAAAGAAATTTTCATTTTTTCAGAAGTCAAATCAGGAGTAATTAACTTTAATCCGGATAATTCCATTTGATAAATTTTACCACCCATTTCATCCATAGTTATCACTAAAATATTCAGACATTTATTCAAAGCATTTAAATCAGTACCGGAACATTCAACAAAAACATCTTTAGTCGTTGCCACAACTCTGCCGGTTAATTCAGAATTAATAATTGGAGGCATACTTAAAACATTATTATCTGCATCAACAAAAATCGGAAATTTAACTTTACCAGCCAATAAATGAGCATACTCTTTTCCAACAGGATGCCTTTGTAAAATTTGCAAACCAGACATCTCCTTAGAAGATTCTAAAGGAATAAATTTAATTTTATCAGGTTCCATCGCCTTAAAAGTTATAGGTAATTTAATTTTATCTAAAGGATAAATTCCAATAGCAACTTTTTTTCTTCTTCTTCCAATAGTATTATGAAGTTTTTCTTGAACATCAATTAATTCTTTAATTTTATTTTCATCAAGAATTAATTCTTTAACAATTGCACAAACAGTATAAGGCCTAACATCTTTAACAGAAGGGTCAATAATTACTTTATAATCTTTTTCAGGTTTTTTAACTTTATATTCCCGTAAACCTGTTTTCTTGCCTAAAAATGCCAAAAAAGATTTTTTAAATCCTTGATAAGAAAGTAAATCAGGACGATTTGGAAAAACTTCAATTTCAATTTCAGTATCAGTTACTGATTCAACAGGAGTTCCAAACATTGCAATTCTCATTTGCATTTCATCATTTAATTTTCCAATTTCTTTTTCAAACAATTTTTTTGAAAATTTTATATTTGCCATTTTAATACCCCCTCGCCTCAATCTTTTTTATTTTTTCTCTTAATGCATTATCAATATCAATATTCATATTTTTTGCTAATAATAAAGTTACAATAATTACATCGGCAATTTCATTCTTTAAATTATTTTCTTTTTCAAGCTTATGTTTTCTTGCATAAGAAAAACTCTTTAATAATTCATCCGAAACTTCCCCAACTTCCTCAGTTAACTTAGCTAACCTCAACAAAGCAACTTCCTTTTTTGAATCATCCTTGTGAAAATGTTCATTTAACCTTTTATTTTCTATTTCAATAAATTCTAATAATTCTTTTCCAATCATTTTAATTAATGCCGGTTATATCCCCCGATTTTTTCATATTTTTTATGAGATTCATAAACTTCCAAAACGATTTGCAAAATCTGAAATTCATTATTAGAAGTATTAGTATAAATTGCCCTTGCCTCTTGTGAAATATCTATCAAAAATAGATTTGTAATCCCATATTTTTTTTCAAAATGCTTATAGATTGGAAGTTTTTTTGAGATAGGAGCTCCAACTCTTTTTTGTTTTAAAAAATAAATTGATTTATTTATTAATTGATATAAATTTTCATTAGTTTTATTCCCAATAGACAATTCTTTTTCAATTTTAATTTTTAATTCAAATAATTCTTTGCTTAATTGAGGAATAAATTCTTTCATTTTAAACACTAAACAGAAATAGCTCCCTGAATTAATTCATTTAATTTCTTGCTATTTGCAAAAATCCAAATAATTTTTTCTCCTTCAAACATAATTTTATTTGACCTTTCCAAATAATCAAGTATCAACTTAAAAGTTTGATATTGCATTTGCTTTGG
>DATDUI010000115.1:0-2422 GCA_035290465.1 Candidatus Nanoarchaeia archaeon
GATGAAATTTTGATACAATGCCATAAAGACATTTATTATCAAAAATAAACAATAACCGAGCATTAAAACAGTTTTTCTTCCAATTTTATCTGAAAGGTCTCCAAATGGAATTGCAAAGATTGCCCAAACAATATTGAATAAGACATATAGCAAAAGACCAATACTTACACTTCCGGTCATTTGTTTTGCCATTAGAACTAAGAACATATAAAGACCAAAATTTGCAAGCGTAAAGATAGAGGTTACTAAAATTAAATATTTTAAATTATGATTTAAGCATTTAATATCCTTGAAAAAATTACCACTCATTTTTTTTGACTTTGACTTAGATTCTTTTACAAAAAATAAAGGCAAAATAGAAAATGCTGAAAGAAATCCGGCAATTACAATGATTGTCGTAAAACTTAATTGAAGTTTCCAGAATAAAATTAAAACTAATATTGAACCGATTACTGAACCAGTTGTATCCATCATTTGATGAATTCCAAAACCTTCTCCACGCTTTTTTGTTAAATCAGAGATCATAACATCTCTTGGAGCATCTCTAATTTTTCCAAATCTTTCAAACGAAACAAGAGCAATAATATATTGCCAACTAGTGGCTAGGGAAAGTAATAATCTTGCAAGAACAGAGAAAAAATATCCAAAAAAAACAAATGGCATTTTTTTACCTGTTTTATCAGATATCCAACCTCCAAAAAGTCTAAATAAACTTGCTAAGCCTTCTCTTAATCCGCTTAATGCTCCAACAGCAACGCCACCTCCACCTAAAGAGTTAATTAATAGAGGCAATAATGGGGTAATCATCTCGCTACCCACATCATTAAACATGCTTGCTGTGCCTAATTTTATAATATCTTTTTTTGATTTTTTTAACATTTTAATTTAGATAAATTTTTTTCAGTTTCAAGAATAATTTTTTTCAGATTTTTAATTACCAGAACAGGATGTTTTCCAATAGCAGTTTCTTCTGAAAGCATTAAACTTTCAGTACCTTCAATAATTGCATTTGCAATATCACTTACTTCGGCTCTTGAAGGTCTAACATAATTGATCATAGACGGCATTACTTCTGTGGCAGTTATAGACATAATATTTTTTTTATTGCATTTTTTTGTAATTAATTTTTGGACAAAAGGCACTTTCTCAATAGAGATATTTCTTCCTAAATCTCCTCTTGCAATCATTATTCCATCACTAACTTGTATTAATTTATCAAGATTCTCAACGCCCTTTTTTGTTTCTATTTTTGAAATAATCTTAACATTTTTATTAAAAATGTTTTTAATTTTTTTTATTTCAATTTCATTTTCTGCAAATGAAATAGCTAAATAATCAATACTTTTATTTTTATATTCTTCAAGAAGAGCCCTATCTTTAATATCAACCATTATCTTAATTTTTTTGAAATTTTTTATTTTATTATAAAATTTATCAAATTCTTCAACAGAAACATATTTTGTATTTAATCTTAAGATATTAACTCCTTCGTGAATCATTTGCTTAAGAATTTTTAAATTTGAACTTGCTGGACCAATTGTTGCAATAATCTGGGTATTCACTTTTTCACCTCAAAAGATTAATGTAAATAATATCTTTAAATGTTACTTTTATTCGAACGATTTAAATAATCTTTTGGCTTTTATTTTAAATGTTCAAAAAAGGGTTTGATTATGAAAAATACATCTATGCTCAAAAAGCAGAAGTTTTCAAACGTTTAAATTTATTTGATAGACTTTATTTAGAATTTGGAGGTAAACTCTATTATGATGGTCATGCTTCGAGAGTTTTACCAGGTTATAAAAAAAATACCAAAATTAAGTTATTAAAAGAACTTGGAGATTTTGATTTAATTTATTGCGTTAATTCTAAAGAACTTGCATATAAAAGAGTTTCAAATGATTTTAACTTAACTTATTTTAAACAGACGATTAAAGATATTAAGGAGATTGAAAAAGCAGGATTTAAGGTAAGTTATGTTATCATTACTAGATATGAAGGGGAGCAAGAAGCAAGAGATTTAAAACGAAAGCTTGAAAAAAAAGGCAGAAGAGTTTTATTTCATTTTGAGATAAAGGATTACCCTTCGGATTTAGAAAAAGTTTTGAAAGGTTATAGTGAACAACCATTTGTTCATTTAAAACATAAATTAGTTATTGTTACTGGTGCTGCAGGGGGTTCCGGAAAGATGGCTGTTTGCTTAAGTCAAATTTATAATGAAAGCCGAAGCGGGATGAAAACCGGTTTTGCAAAATTTGAAACTTTCCCTATCTGGAATTTACCATTATCTCATCCAATTAATATTGCTTATGAAGCGGCAACAGCAGATTTGGGGGATAAAAATATGTTTGATCCTTATCATTTGAAGGCATATAAAAAAAAAGTTGTTAATTATAACAGAGATATTGAAAATTTTGCAATA
>DATDUI010000116.1:0-5158 GCA_035290465.1 Candidatus Nanoarchaeia archaeon
GAAGGTTTGATTGATGAAAAAGGTTAAGAAGTTCTTTTTCTAAAGGATTATTGTATTGATTAATGAGTGTGGTTTGTGTCATACTCCTATCAATACTTTGTCAAATAATTATTTTTCGGTTAAACTCTGGACAGAGCCTAATTAGATTTTATCTCTTCATAGCTTCTTTTCTCATATCTTGAGGCATCTTTTCAATAGCATATCTTAATGCAGTTCGTGGCATTTCATTTTTATTTTTCATAACAAATTCATATACTTCTTTTTGATAACTTTCTGAAGCAATCTTTAACATCCAACCGTATCCTTTTTGCACCAAATCTTCTTTATCACGTAAAAGAACATTCGCTATATCAAAAACATCTTCTAAATAATCTTTATGTATCTTCCAGCTCTTCCCTTGAATAAATACAACTGCCGAAGCTCTTCTTCTCCATTGATTCTTTGATTTTGACCATTCCTTTACTTCCAACTTAAATTTTGGAAACTTAATAATAAAATGACTTAATACATTTAGACAATAATCATCACATTTTCCCCAATTATCAATATAATTAAATAATTTTTCTAATTCAATAAAATCCTTTTCTTCCCACTGATTTTTAATTCCTGCAATCCACTGTATTGCAATAGTGGTTTCTTCATTATAATCTGTTTTAAATAATTCTTCACAAAAATTAAAAATTTCCTTTTTTTCTAAAAATTTTATTTTAGGAAAATATTTTTTAGCAATTTTCCTTACTAAAGGAGTCTTTACACCATAACAATTTATCTTTTCCTTAAAATATCTTTGATTATTTTTTTTATATTTTTCATCAATATTATGACTTAAATCAAAACGTATTTCTTTAAGAATATCTATAGACCCCATAATCTCCAACTTTTAGGAAATTTTAAACCTAATATTCTTATATACACAATTAATTCTCCTTGATGAAGAATCTCATGCTCAATTAATGCTTGAACATGTTGTTTTAAATTCAACGTATCACCAAACCAATCAATTTCAACTTCTGAATTTTCTTCAATAAGATTTAACATCTCCTTATTTATTTCAATCAAAAATTCTTTTAATTTCTCTTTAGAATTTTCAATAGAATAATCTCTTTTATATTTACTAAAATCAATCTTACTTTTCTTAATTGCATCAACATAACATATTTGCACATCACCAATATGACGATATTGCTTTCCAATTATACCCATATTTTTACCCACACTATAAGAAAGATGCTCGGGAGGAAGTTCGTCTAATAAATCAAGAGTTAATTTCCGCATTTCATTCCAATGTTCCAATAATTGTTTTAAATCATCATCCATAATAATCCTTAAAATTAAATTTTATTTAAATTTATCTTAATATTTAAAAGCCTTAACTTTATCACCATCTAAAAATTCATAAGCTTTAGAAACTAAAGAATAATTTTCATTATCTTCTTTTTTAACAAAAATTAAACTACCTTCTAAATCAGGATAATAAAAATATAAATCATCAAGAGTACGACCTTCAAAAAATCTCGGTTCAGTTTTATCAACTTCACTAACAATTAATTCAATCATTTTTTTTAAACTCCATCATTTACACCTGCATCATTTACCCAGAAGATTGTTTCATTGTCCGGTAAATTCGGGCTATCAATAAGTTTTGCAACTCTTGAACCTTGTTTACCACGTCGAAAATAAATTCTATAAGTTGAAGCATGCCCGACAATATTTCCCCCAATAGCAGTTGTGGGATCCCCAAACATTTGAGCAGGATTCGCCATAACTTGATTAGTCACATAAACAGCCAAATTATAAGTTTCAGCTAATTTCATTAAATCATGTAAATACCGATTCAATTTTTGTTGCCTATCAGCTAATTGCCCACGACCGGCAAATTCAGCCCTGAAATGAGCAGTCAAAGAATCAACAATTACAATTTTGATAGGCTCGCCTTTTTTTATCAATTCACCAACTTTTTCTAATAAGAGCATTTGATGATCAGAATTAAATGCCCTTGCCACTAAAATATTTTTCAAAACTTTTTCAGGATCAGCACCTAACCCTTCTGCAATTTGTTTAACTCTTGCAGGTCTGAATGTACCTTCAGTATCAATAAATACAGCCTTGCCACTTGCCCCGCCTTTTTCTTCAGGCAATTGAACATTCACAGCCAAACTTAATGCAAGTTGAGTTTTCCCGCTACCAAATGCACCAAATCCTTCTGTGATTGCCCTGCTCTCAATACCTCTCCCACCCAGAAGATCATTAAAACATTTACTTCCTGTAGTAATATAAGAAACATTAGATCTTCTTTCAGCAAATTCATTACCGTCAACAAAACCTAAATCCAAAAGGTCTCTTGCTGCCTGAATAGCTTTTCTTGCAACAGCAGCACCAACACCGGCAATATCACTTAAAGTATTAGGACTCATAACAGCCAAAGACATTAAGTCATAAACACCCGCAGATTCCAACTTTGAAGCAACAGCAGGACCAATCCCTGGCAAATCAGTTAATTGAGATTCTTTAGTTTCAGTAGAATCTGACTTGATTTTTTTAGTAGCCATAATCAAAAAAGATGTGACCTCTTTATAAGGTTTTATAGTGTGAAACGTATTCATTTCAAAAATAATTATTAAAACTAAATAAATTTGCCAAATTTACCAAAAACCAAAATAATATCGAGAATAATAAAAGTAACTAAAACAATAATCTCTGATTTTCCACCGGTTCTAATATAACCGTTAATTTTTTTCTTATAAAAAGGATAAAAAGGGATAATACCATCAACAGTAAAACTATCGGCAAACAAATGCAAGCTATAACCCAAAAAAAATCCTAAAGCAATCGTAGGAAAAAATAAAGTCAATAACAAAGTTACAGAAAATAAAAATAAAAAACTATGCGTAACGCCACGATGCTGAGTAAAAAATTGCAAAATTCTCGCAATTTTTTTTCTTCCGACAGTTGAGAATCTTGAATCAATATCAGGAATAAAAGTTGCGATTAAAACAACAATAAAAAAAATTAATTTATCAACAACATTAGATAAAAATAATAAAATAAAAAATAAGGATATCGCAAGATGAGTACGAATTAGCATATTAGAATAATTAAAGAAAAATGAAATTTAAACTTTTCTTAAAACAACCCTAAAAAAAGCACCGATTAAACCAAGAACAAAATCCCCCATCGTATCCGCTAAATTTCCTTGCCAAGGCAGATTAAAAAAATAAACCATTAAAAATTCCCAGAATTCCCATAAAATAGCAATAAACCCAACAATTGAAACAATCAAAAAAACAAAAATAAATTTATTATTAATCTTAATCATTTTTTTATTATCTAAAAAATCATAAATCAAAATAAAACTATGTGCTACTAAGAATCCCCCTAAAAAATGTATAGGAATATCTATCCACGGAAAAATAGAATAAATCCCTGCAAAATTTATAATAAAATCAAAAATTACAAGAAGGATAGGTAAACGAAAAAAATAAAAAATATTTCTAAGCATTTTATTTTTCTAATTGAGCAATTAATTCATCAAGATTAACATCACTTACAGAATCAATAATAAATTCAGGATTATTAAAAAAACTATTATTTCTAACATTTCCTTTAAATATCATTTCCTTCCCGATTAAATCTCTCCTTTGGCTCATTAATATTTCAGAATTTTCTAAATCTGTCAAACCTAGATCTGTTAATTTATCGTGAAATAAAACACTCCTAATTGTTTCAGTACCGTCGTCTAAAACTACATTAATTAAAGCTCTTTTTTCAGGAGAAACAAGCCCATGTTCATTGCATTTAAAATTATTGCCCTCGGTAACAACCTTCTTTTTGCATTCTGAACAAACATGGAAAAATTTTGGCTCAAAAGTTTGAACAATAAAAGCCCTAACACTCGTATTATCACCAACTCTAAAATCAACAATTGATTTATCCTTAACCATTTTTTCAGTTTGAACATTTTCCAAAATTTCTTTGCTTAATTTAATCTCCGAAAAACTTCCTAAATGAATTTCATTATCCCTCATAGTTCCATTCATAATTTCAACAATACTGCCAATATTCATTTCACCATTTTCTATTAAAGAAATGTGATTTGTATCCCATAAAACAACTTTAATATTTGAAGTATCATCAGCAAGAACAATATTTGCAACTTTACCAGAATCACCTTTTTTAGTTGTAAATGTTCTCACAGGAGATAAATTCAGTATTTGACCAACAACATTAACTTTTCTCATTCCAGGTAAAAGATCATTAATTTTTGAACGTTCATTTTCAAAAGAAATGCCTAATTCAGCAGCAACAACCTGTGCGGCACCTTCTAAACTAATAAGACCAGCAAGTTTTGAACGTTTTGCTTCAACTCTCTTCTCAATTTCACTAACATCTAATCCGGAAGAAATAGCCACCTTCTTCACGATTTTTTCATAATTATCATCCCTCATAATTTAAAATAATTTGATATCTTTATAAGTATTTTGATAATAAAAAATCATAATAATAAAAGAAATTATTTTTAACAATTAAGATTTAACTGCTTAAAGGTGCAGATATTTGCTTTGCAAATATCAAGGGGGATGTGGGAATACAAGATAATTTGGGAATTGTTAAATCTTAAAAATAAAAATTTCAAAGAAAATCTTTATAAACATTGTTTTATACGAATAATTATGGGAATAGTACTAGTGAAAATCAAAATAATGCCAACATCACCGGATGTTAATTTAGAAGAAATCAAAACCAAGGCAAAATTAATTCTTGAAAAAAATAAAGGAAAGCAAATAAATTTCGCAGAGGAACCAATTGCTTTTGGATTAAAAGCAGTAATTGCAGGTTTTTCGTTAGACGAAGAATTTCCTTTAGACCCAATTGAAGAAAAATTTCAAAAGATAAAAAATGTTAATTCTGTGCAGGTTGTAGATATGCGTCGAGCATTTGGATAAATTTTTAAATTACAAATTAATAAAAAATTTTAATCCTTCCCAATAATGATGCTTAACCTTTGAACCCTTGGCAGATTCAAAAATTTGTTTATTATCAAAATAAAGTTTATGACATAATTTTTGATTTTGCCCATCAATCATATTAATTAATTCATCAAAAGAATAATATTTTTCTCCCATTAATAATCCAATAAAAAAAAGTTTATAAATTTTTA
>DATDUI010000117.1:0-23100 GCA_035290465.1 Candidatus Nanoarchaeia archaeon
GCCTGAAAAGAAAAAAGTTGTAAGATGTAGAACAAACAAAAATCGCGTAAAAGATTCATTCAAAAAAGAGGAAAACATCATGGCAACAACATTCATTATCGTTGGAATTATCGCTCTTCCTTTCTTTCAAATCGTTCTTCCGTTGGCAATGGGAGCTACACAACTGATTGGCAAGGCTTTCGGCCGTACCATATTTAAGTAACCATTCTGCCCGGCACTGACGCCTAGATGAAAATGGGGCAACCTTTGGTTGTTGTTTAATTGAAGGTTGCCTTAAAAACAATCATTTCATTAGAAGGAGAAAACATTATGGAAAACACGATATATGCACTGATACTTCTTGCAGTAACTGGCTTAACCTACAGTTTTTTCTGTTGGATTTCACGGGAAAAACCGATGATAGATCTTGATGGTTTGAGAAAGTTACCAGGAGGAAAAATTACTGGTAAACACACAAACCCCACAAGAGAGATAGAAGTGACTTACAAGAAACACAAAGTGATATTTCCTGTGAGTTCAGAAACATATCATCAGATTGCCGTAGGCATGACACTTCCGCTCCAGCAATAACATCTGCTTGGGACTGCCTAAGAATTAGAGTTTAAAATTAAACAGAAGTTAAAGGAGGTGATGCCTGAAAAGAAAAAAGTGTAGTAAAAAGATGAAGAGATAAGAGTAATAAAAAACAAAATCATAAGGGAGTAAACTATGAAACAGTCATGGGAAGACTACGAAAAAACGGCAGAAAAAGGACCGATGGCGATTGCTGCCAAAGTAATACTGGCGATATTCGTTCTGTCGACACTGGTTAGCGTTCTCGGATATACGTTCGGATGGTTCGGAGAAGCGGCGAAGGTCGCCCAGCAAGAATTCGGTCCGGCGACAATGCTCAAAAAGTACGAGTGGTTTAAAGATGCCTCCGCCCAGCTCGAAAAGAAACAAGCGGACGTTATGGTCTATGAGAGCAGAACGAAGTCGATGAACGAAATGTACAAGAATCTTTCCAGGGAGAAATGGCCGAGAGAGGACAGAGAGCAGTTCAACGTTTGGCAGTCGGAAGTTGCGGGCGTAAAAGCTAGCTATAATCAGCTCGCCGCTGAGTACAACTCCCAGATGGCCAAGTTCAACTGGCGTTTTGCAAATGTCGGCGATTTACCCAAGGGAGCGGAAAATCCATTGCCAAGAGAATTTAAATCATACACCTTACAGTAAAAGGGAGGGAATACGATGAAAAAAGCAAATGCACTTTTTACAAGTTTACTTCTGGTTATTTTTCTTTTCGGGTGTGATATAATCCCAAAAGAGCAACCGAAATCTGCTTCAGGCGTTCAGCAAACAAGCGTAAAGGTGCAAACAGATGCACAAGGCTTGACTACTGAACAAAAAAATATCGGCGAACGTCTTCTTGAAGACAACAAGCCTGGTTCAATTAAACACCTCTATGTTATCTCAGCTTACAGCGGACAGGTCATTATTTACTCTACCGTCCGTGGCAAGGTAACTAGCGGTGGTAAGCGATTGACTCCCACTACCGTAGCAGCCACTGATGGACAATCTGTCGGTTCGTATATGACGGGAATGCCCGTTAATATTGGCGGAAAAACACATCACACAGGAGAAGTTCTTCAAGACGATGGAAGCTACGGTCATTCGATGGATTACCTTTACTGGTGGGACACAAAAGGTGTGTATCATCAACACTACGTCTCCGGCGGTCAGATTCTCCATATTTCCAATCAGCCCCTTGCTGTCAAAGGTATTATTATTAATATGGAACTGACCCAGAAAACCAGCGAGTAAAAGATTAAGGACTTAGCAGAAACTTATTGATGCCGGTACCAAATAGTTAGCAATCAAATGAGGGAGGATGCACCAATGGGCAAGTAAAATCCAGTAAGAGATGAAGAGATAAGTAAACAAACAACAAAAAAACAAATGAGGCACAAAATGAATACAATCGGAATCGGAATTGTTATCGGGGCAGGTCTTCTTCTCTCACAGATAGTAGTTCCGTTGGCAATGTTAACTACACAAGTGATTGGCAAGGCCTTCGGCTACACTGTTTTCAAGAAGTAAACTCGCCGGCAATTAACGCCTAGATGAAAATGGGGCAACCTTTGGTTGAAATTTAATTAAAGGTTGCCTTAAAAACAACAAAAAACAAATGAGGAAAACATAATGAAAAGAATCACGACGATAGTCACTGGAATTTTTTTCGCCTTATTCATCGCAGGCACTGTTACTGCAGACTCAAACCTTGACCAGTTCGCAAAGTGTTTGACCGATAAAGGTTTTAAAATATACGGATCAAATTCATGCAGTCATTGCATAAGCCAAAAAAAAATGTTCGGCGAATCATTCCAATATATTGAATATACGGAATGCAAGCAGTCACCAAAAGCTTGCAATGATGCAAAGATTCAAGCATACCCCACATGGATTTCAAAAGATGGCCGACAATATATAGGGTCACATTTTTTACAAGAACTCTCAGGCCTTAGTGGATGCCCTTTATCTGAATAAATCTTCGTTGCCGGCACCAAATAGTTAACATCAAATGGAGAGGAGGATACGCCAATGCAGAATTAAATGTTGTACCATGCAACCGCACAATATCGTGCAGATTATTTTATTTACGGAGAATTATCATGAGTGAAAACAAAAACAAGTGTGGTGGATGCCATGACAAGGAAGACGATGATGGATGTTGTGGTAATGAACAAGGTGGAGGATGTTCGGACGGAAGTTGCGATGATCAAGGTGGATGTTCAGGTCATGGAGGTAGCTCGAAGGACCAGGGTTGCCCTTCACAGAAACCGCAGAAACCTGCTGATGCCGACGGCTCCAAAAAGAGTGGTTGATTCAGCCGTTAAACGTGCAAGTTTGCACTAGCAAGTAAATTGGAAGGCAACCTTTAATTGAAGTTTTGTTAGAGGTTGCCTTTAACAACAAAAAAGGAGAAATATCATGAATCTTAAAAATATTTTGAAGTTATTCGTGGGGTTTTATTTTGTCTGGTTCGCCATCGGGATCATTGGAGGAGTTCTTTCCCCAGCCAATGCATCGCAATCCCCCTCAACGACAATGCAGATGGAAGCATCGGTTCCGGCAGATGAGATGTTCGAGATTTATGATAATCGAACAATGCCGATGGGGGGCAAAGAAACTCTGCTGGGGTGGATAACAACCATCAAACCAACAAAAGTGGAAGCTTGGAGGGAAGTCAAAGCATCAGCTCAAAAGCTTGGAGCGACGTGTTTGATAAAAATGTTGGAGGGGGAGATAGTCCACCTCTATGAAGATAAAATTAAAGAGGAGTGGTATCTTTATGTGTTAAAGGCATACTACCCTCGATGCCCAACTTCGGAAGTGGAAGGCAACATTTGGCTGAAGTTTAATTGAGGGTTGCTTAAAATCACAGAAAGGGGAACACACGATGAAGATCTCGCGAAGAGACTTTTTTAAATTTCATTGGCGAAAGCCAAAGAACGAATGCGAAAGTTGCACATGCAACTGTAATAAAAGATCTGACCAGACTGGCGAAAAGAAAGACAAGGAAAATTCCGGTCAAGTGAAAAAGAACAAATAACACCGGCAATTCCTGAATAAGAAAAAAAGGCAACCTTTAATTGTTGCTTAATTGAGGGTTGCCTAAAACCGCAGAATAGAATAAACGAGGTGAAAAATGGAAAAGAATTTTGAAGGATGGCCTGCTTACAAAATAATTAAACATATTTCGAAAGGAATGTGTCAGTGTCAAAATTGCCAAAACATACGGCAATTCACTCAAGGGGTTGAATCCGGCGTCAATACATATGCGACGGAGCAGGAAATGATCATTGCACTGGTAGAAAAGTACCTCGACCAATTCCAACCCGTAGAAGTAATACTTATAGATCTCGACATTACGGACAGTACGGTTCAGAGGGAAGATTTGCGACAGCTGTTCGGGAATGACCAGACCAACACCGACGATGACGGCGACAAAAAAAACTGATAATGTCATCAGTACCTAATTATCAACCCTTGCCTTCTAACAATGTTTTAAGTTATATTGGCAAGGGTTGCCTTTTTTTTGACAAATATTATTAAAAGAATAAAAGACACCCGCTGGTTTCTTTTGAGCTTCCTCAAATTGCGGAGCGGTGGTATTTTTATGAGCCTCCTGCAATACCACAAGCACGACGATTATTTTTAAGATTAATACCATCGTGCATAAAAGACACCCGCTGGTTTCCTCAGAAAATTTGTAGAATTAATTTTCTGGGACATTCAAAAGACGATACTTTTGAAGTTTTTTAACTTCCTCAAATTGCGGAGCGGTGGTATTTTGTTGAACCTTCTGTAATACCACATAAAATAAAATTATTCTTTTATTAATGGATGCCAGAAGATTCTAATTTCTAAATTAAGGAGGAACAATATGAATTACTTTATTAGTGCAGTAAACAGTATCATGAACCTTGGATGGCTAACAAAATCATTTATCGTCCTAATCTGTTTTCTTCCTTTTCCATTCTTATTCAGTTTTTTTGGAAAAGGTTGGGGAATGAAATCTGAATCCCTTATATTTGCTTGGAATGTTGGAGCAATCTTAGGAATGGTTATTTTTTCTTTTGGAAAGTTTAATAATTTCCAAATGGAAGATTTATACCATCCATTAATACCATTACTTATTGTGGTATCTTTGGGATTTTCCGTTGGTACCCTTGCAAACATACTTTATTCTCAAGTGCTTACAGACCCAAACTGTCCAAATCTTGCTTTACCTTTAGCAATCATGAATTCCTATGGGGCTTGGGCGTATATTCTTGCTCCAATGTTAGCAATTGCACTTCCGAAATACTTTAACAAGATGGTTTTTACTCCCATCAATTTTATCGGTATCATTTTAGTAATCATCGGGATGATACTTTTAATGTATAAAAATAAACCATAAGGAGGTCATCATGAAAAAAATAAACTTATTAATTTTAGCATTATTTGGTTTTTTTGCTTTGGTAGAAATCCCAGGATATCGTGAGATTATTCTTTGGGGAATAATCGTTGGAGTTTTTATTATTAAAGACACTCCAAACATTAATTTAGGGATTAAACACCAATTAATCTGGAATGGTCCGACATTTTTCATCATCAGCGTGATGTTTCCATTGATTCTGTTTTCAAGCCCGGAAAGTTACAAAGATGAAATTCGGAACAATCTTTCAATTTTGGTTGCACTTACAATTAATCTCTTGTTTGTTTGCTCGAGAGTTCAGCTAATAATTGTAAGTTCTGGACAAATAAAAAAATTGGGAGAAAAATCACCGAAATATGGGAGGACCAAAATTGCCTCGGAAGTTGAGTTAGAAGTTCAGAATAAACAAAATTTAATCACTCAAATTATTTTGGGAATAAGCACTATATTATTCCTAATTCTTTTTTTAGTCTATTAAAGGAGGGAACTAAAATGTTACTTGAAAATCAAAACTTAATAATTGGGGCGTTGATTCCGGGAAGTATTCTTGCTGTATTGATTATCGGCGGGAGTATAATAAAGCTGATAGAAATGGAGGCAACAAAGAGAGAAAAAATTATTTTCTTTTTTCTTGGATTCTTTATGATAATCTCGATAGGTGTTACTGTTTTCATGGGAATACATGAAAAATGGTTCCTGATTCCCATACCTATTTTAATCTTTAGTGGATTAGCAATTACGACAGGGATTAAATCTCTATTCGTAAAAGAGATGTCATGCATTTCAATGTTAATTACTGGAGAAATTGCAGGAATGGGATTAATTTTATTATTAAATCTTTAACCTTGGAGAAGATTATGGCTAATTATACTAAGCAAGGGATTAAAGAGTATCAACAAAACGAATTCTTACTGGAAGATTCCCCAGAGGAGGAAAATTGGAACAATTGTCAAGAAGACCTTGCCATGGATGAAACTCCAAACTTCTGTGACGATGACGGTTGGGGCGATGATTGGTTCAATGATGATGACGAACCAGATTATCCATCGAATCCGGCATTTCCTTTTCCGGTGCACATCAAATATCCTAAAAAGTTTATACCGGAAAAAGATCTTCGGCTATACTCTGCCATGCTGACATTTCAAAATTCTTTTGAGAGTACAACAGCTAATCTGACAATAAGATGGCGAGAATGTTCTACGATGAAAGAAGAATATCGACTTCGCCAAAAAGAGGAACTTCTGCAGAAGTATGTCCATTCAGATTATGACCCTCTCTTCCAGGACAAAAGTTTTATTCAAATTGACTAAGGAGCAGAACAATGCTTGAGTTTATTTTCTTATTGCTGTTTAAATATGGGCCACTTGCCTTGGTGTTATTTTTCTTGGCAATGAGTTGGGATGATATCTTTTACAAGGAGAAAAAACCATGACAAAAGTAAATTCCAGAGCCAAATGGGAAGAAATGCGAGAGATTATCCCCCCAGCAACACTTTATCTTTGGAAGAAAAATAAACTCATTCCAAAAGAAGGTAAAGCAATAAACTTAGAGAAGCTTCCGATTTCTCTTAGGGAACTTCAGGCAAAGGGCTGGGAGATTCAGTTTTAAAAGTCTAAAAAAACTAGTAAGGAGAAATTACCATGAACTTAACACAAAAGCTTCTTCAAAACCTTATTGAAGAGAACAATCTTACAGGGTTTTATTTTAATCCGAACGAGAACTGCCTTTATTCTGACAGAGAGTGCAATGACTTGGCTCTCATTTTCACTCCATGTGTAACCTTTGAAATGGTCTTGAACTGGGGATTCACAATCATTACTCCAGGTGAATTTATCACTCGACAAACAGTTTCAGAAAAAGCCAACCGGCGTGGAAATCCAAATGGCTGTCCAAGAAAGGCATTTCAATAATCTCTGCCACCGGCAACGAGCAAGGGTAATATTTAATTGAAGTTTAGGATATTGCCCTTGCAGAATTACAAACAGGTGAAACTATGGACAAAAAACAAGAGAAATTCATGAGGAGGTTGTTTAGAAATCATCGACAAACAATCGTTTATGAAAAAGATGGAAAGATTTATCTTGATAAAGAGTGCCAAACTCCTTCGCTCTGCACACTTGAGGGGTTTAATGCACTTTCTTCTGACATTCGCAAGAATGTAAAAATCATTTCATCCAATGGAGAAATTACCATGTTAAACAAAAAAGGTTTTACTCTGTTCGAGCTGTTGTTTGTTATTGCCATTATCGGCATTTTGGCTTCATTCGTACCATCCTTTTTTAGAACATCATCATCAGAAAATAATTTTCCATCCGGAGGAACCCTTACAATAGAAGACCAGCAAAAGATACCTGGAGGGAAGATTGTCAGTATGCCGGGAAGAAGAACCCTGAAAATACTGACAATAGAAGATCTGCAAAAGATGCCTGGAGGGAAGATTGTCGGTATGCAAAAAATTCTTCGTTATAAGTCATACATCATCGATATTCTGTATCAGAAAATGGTGCTAACTTACTCAGTTACCCCGGAAACATATTATCAGCTCAACGTAGGTATGGATCTTCCGCGGAAGGAATAACATTCGCTTCCGGCACTAACTTCGCCTAGAAAGGGGGCAACCTTTGATTGCAAGATGATTAAAGGTTGCCTTTAAACGATTATTCAAATGAAGGAGAAACATTATGGAATACTCTTTTGATAAAGAATCTTTTAAAAATAATTTGAAGGAATTTCTAAATCCTATTAATATCTGGGATACCTTCGTTAAAAAAAGTAATCCAGAGAACCTTGGAGAAGCGATCATGGATATCTTATTAGCAATCATTGTTCCCTTACTGGCATGGGTGTCTTTACCCTTAACTCTTTTAATGGCCATTCTGCTATCAACAAAAAAGGTACCGGCACCATCGGAAAAGATTAAATAACATTCGCTTCCGGCACTAACTTCGCCTAGAAAGGGGGCAACCTTTGATTGCAAGATGATTAAAGGTTGCCTTTAAACGATTATTCAAATGAAGGAGAAAAATTGATATGTTAAACAAAAAAAATTTTATACTTATGGATAAGGTATTTATTCTTTTTATGTTGGTGGATTTAGTTCTCATTTTTATCTTCGGTGCTCTTATACTGCAGGGGGTGAAAAATTGCAAACCGGAGATACAAAAACAGACCATTCAGACAGAACGCTCAACGCTCAGTACAGCAAAAAACCATTTCATGGTTTAGCTGAGGGGATTAAATCTTTTCAGAAGTCTTCTGAAAAAACCCGTGGAAATTCTTTAAGATGAATCTAAATTAGAAGTTAAAGGAGGTGATTTTATCGAATAAATAAGATTGTGATTAATCAACAAAATTCCAAAACACTAAATGAGGTAAAAGTATGTACAAGATTTTTGTATTAGGATTTGCAACAATCATTATCTGGGGGAATATTCTTCTTGAAAATCCCGCCATGGAAGAATCAAACTATCAGGAAATTTATTACTACAATCACGGTATCTAGCCCGCCAACCACCAACGGCAAGATGATTGAAGGTTGTCTTTAAAAACAAAAAACAAATGAGAAAAAAATGGAAAATGGTACAAATCAAAAATGGGTAAGATTTATTTATGTTATCATTATCATTGTCGGTGCTCTTCTGATTGCAAATGGTGTAAAAGATGTGATGCAGAAAGCTCCTGAAACACAACAAGAACAGACTGTTCCGACGGCAAGTGATGAAGGCTCCTGTTTATATCGGCCATATCGGTAAACCTTGACTTTAAGCCAGATAATAGTTAGTTGCGATGTTATCTGGCTTAAAAAATGATTAAACCTTAAGAGGTTTTGATCAGCGAATAATTTAGAAAATTTAATTTTTAATTGATTAAAACAGCTTGAGTTAATCAATAAACTTTGTTCAATTTGCGTGAGGTGATTATGTTAAAACCATTTTTCTGGAATGAGAAATATGCATTGTATGCTTGGCTGATGTTTGCATTTATACTTGGATTATCTGGGTATACTGTGGACATCCTTGTAATCTACAATTCGTGGAACAGGGAATTTTATGATACCCTGCAAAAATTACAAGAAGATAGATTTTATCATCTTCTGATATCGTGGGACTTTTCGAGTGTCAAACAGCTTATACTTTTAAATAAAGAACATGTACCTAGTTTTTTAGAGATATTGGCAGTTTATGTTCCAATAAATGTATTTAATGTGTGGCTGACTCGAAGATACGCATTTAAATGGAGGGAGGCACTTAACTATTATTATACCCATCAATGGAAAAATACAGGTGTAATCATTGAAGGTGCCAGCCAGCGTATTCAGGAAGATACGGCAAGATTTGCACGAACCCTTGAAAGTTTACTTGTTGGAGCATTTAGTGCAATTTTGGTACTGATTGCTTTTATGCCAATCTTGTGGAACCTTTCAAAAGATTTGCCTGTCTTTGTTCCAATAATTGCAAATATCTTCAATGACTTACCAATTTGGAATGTTACAGTTGTTCCTGGCTTCTTGGTATGGATTGCTCTTGTAGTTTCAATTGGTGGTACACTTATGTCTTTTCTGATTGGATTTCCTTTACCTCGGCTGGAATACAACAACCAAGTTGTTGAAGCTGAATTTCGAAAAGAATTAGTCTTTGGAGAGGATAAACCTGAAATCCGTGATACTAAATCATTGAAACAAAAATTCCTAAATGTTCGTACCAATTATTACAAGCTCTTTAACTGGTACATGGGGTTTGGTGTATGGGAAACATCATTTTCTCTTGTTGTCGGAAATATTGCTATAATTGTTCTGGCACCGGCATACTTTAAAGAGCTTATTACTCTGGGAATTTTATTTCAAGTTCTAAACGCATTCGGGAGAGTCCAAAGTTCAATGTCATTTTTTATTGATAGATGGACTACAATCGTTGAATTCCAAAGCGTTGTGATACGGCTTAAGGAATTTGATTTGAGAATCAACAACAGCAAAAAATAACTTTTATCCAAGGAGAAATGCTATGAAAAATCTTTTGAAATCATTAGCTGTAGGAGTTGCATCAGGAATATGGTCTATTCCGTTTACCACCGGTTGTTATCTCTATTTCTATCAACCATTCTCTAGTGAGAAAACTACGATTTATGTAGGAATGATTATTATTACCCTGCAGATTATCCAGAATTTATGGATCCCACTGCTGTTGCAGGTAGTACTTTACCATAATAGCAAAGTTCTTCACAAAGGGATTATATTTATGCTCGGAATAAGCATTTATTATAATCTGCTTATTGATTGGAATCTTATTGCCTCTTTGATTAGCATGGTGATTATTTACCTTTCATGGCCTTATCTCATTTACAAGTGTTGCATTGCAAAAGAATATGAGCCACCCTCAAGAGGCAATGGGCAATGTTGTATGACTGGGCATTAACAAGAACAACAAAAATTTTAATTTGGAGAAAAGATCATGAGCAATACAGAAATGGTATTGATTCTTGCAGTCAAAATTTTATCTTATGTTTTTATTGCAGGAATCACTGGAGTATTAATTTGGTTCTTGTATCTTGGTTTTTGCGGAGGGCATCTTCAAGCACTCTGGAGAGTTATAACTGCTAAAAAATCAAAGGAAATCATGGACCTTGATAAGTCGCAAGGAGGCCAGTATGACTTTTCCGAGGAAGCCTGTAAACTTTCTCCGAAAACTGAAAAGGTACTTGAAGACCTGAACATGGCTGACCCAAACAAGACCAAAAGTCGTGCTAAGACATTCAAGATGTGGTTCGAATCATTTCGTAAATAATCAAATAAAGCAACCTTTAATTGTTGTTTGATTAGAGGTTGCCTAATCATTAAATTTATTTAGGGAGGAATAATCATGAAAAAATTAAAAATTATAATCAGAAATACCTTGTGCATTCATTCAATAAATCAATTTTGTTAAACCTTGAGGTGAAGATATGAAAACTACAATCATCATTTTGGCAATTCTCTTTTCAACTTCAATTTCTAGCGTTAAAGCTGAAAATTTAAGTGAAACAAATACTTCGCAACAAAAAATTACAATCCTGCAATCTTCAGTAGGGACTCAATTCACAGCAAAAATAAACCTTAAATATCTTGCCAACCCCGACAAGGAATTAGAAATAACGGCAAGGGAATTAGGTTTTTCCTGTGTAATAAAGGAAAAAAGTCAAATAGAAATAGACAATATAAACAAAAATTATACTTATACTATAGTGGGGGTTTTTTACAACAGAAGAAAATGCCTATAATGAGTTAACCAAAGAAGATGAAGATTCAAATTAACAATTAATTTATTGTAACGGAGGATACGCCAATGCAGAATTAGAATTGGTAATTAATCATCAACAAATAACCTATAAAGAGGATATTATGGATAAATATTTTTGGAAGTTTATCGGTTTTTTACTTCTAATCCTTTTAGATGTCTTTGTGAGTAAAGTCGGCAGAAGTGAAGAGAACATTCAACCAGCACCGCAGACAGAGGTTCAAGTTTTTGACGGCATAGAAGGTCTTGAAATTACCGGAAAGATTGGAGCCTATCGAATGCTTGCCAAAGACACAAGCATAACTGTGGAGGAAATGATGGAAGAAATCATTTCTGAAACAAAAAAATTCTCGTTCAAGCCCAAATGTATTGTCCGCCTAAAGGATGGAAAAGATGAAGAAGGCAAAGCTTGGCTTTACTTTGGTTTGGCTATGGAATGCCACAAAAAAGTCGATGCTGTAACACCTGCGAAATAACTTTACACCGTCGGTACCAGAAAGGCAACCTTTAATTTGAAGCTAAGTTAGAGGTTGCCTTAACTACAACAAATTAGTTATGGAGAAACATCATGACAAAATTAAAAAGTTACATAGAATGGTTCATCGTTATTTCAACTATCATCATTGGTTTTTCCTGGTTTTTCCTAGGGGATTTCCTTCCTCCAGCCAATGCATCGATAGCTCCTCCCCCAGTAGTTGATATTTCAACTATAACAAAAAGATTTTATGCAACATCATTTGCAGATTCTGGAAAACACATTAGAAAATATACGCAGGAAGAACTGGCTAAAATATCTGATGAAGATGCAAAAGGAGTTAAGATTTATAACCTCAACAATTTAACCTCTTCACAAATTTCGATTTTTATCTCTGCACCAAAAAAAGAAATACTTGGAATAATTGTTGTTGATACAGAATCAAAAGATGTTCTTAATACTGCACAAAAAATTACCAAAATCAACGGGAAAAAATGTATTTTGACCCTTGAAAAAAGTAAGATAATTCAGCTAAGTACAGGTGACCTTCTGAATCAAATTAAAGCAATTGGTTTTGAAACTTGCCCAGATGTATCCGAAGAAGCAAGTCAACCTGTAGAATAACACACTGACAAGGAGTATATATGAAAATTATAGTAATCATTTTGGCAATCATCTTTTCGGCTTCATTTGTGTCGGCAAAGCCGTATGAAATCAAAAATTCAAAAGGTGAAACAATTAAGGTGTTTCACCTTGGTGAAGCAACATACAAGAACCAAGAAGTTATCATGCGTTCTGAATGGGGTATTACAAGACAAGACATTAATCCAGCGGAAATTGAAAGACTCTGGATTGAAAAGGTCAAGAATACCTACAACCTTCATTGCATTTATGTATTGAAAAAAGGTATGTTCGAATATTTTCCTAGAATAAAATATCCATACATTTATGGACTTCTTATCTGGGGAGAATGCAAACCTTTGCCAGAACCAATCGTGGATGAATAGTCTTAAATAAACTAAGGAGAAAAAACCATGAAAAGAATTATTTTATCTCAATTATTATTTGCAACGGCAGTGGCAATAGGAATAGCAGTATTAATTTTTGTAATGCCAGATTTTAGAGCAAATGCTACGCAAAACAATCATTTGCTGTTTCAAGATGAAGAAAATAACTTTCGAGAGATTAAAGAGGCATACAACAGGATTACCCCTCAACAACTTGCAAGAATTAAAGTTGTTAATATCGCTGAATACAGCATAAGTGGTTGGGTTTTTAGAAGGCCAGTTGTGTCAGAGTTAAACGACAATAATCAGGAGGAGTTTATAACTGACCTGAAAAAAATAGCGATGGTTGCGGGGGGAAATTGTGTGATTATTACTCAGGACTTGCATATATGTGGACAAACAATCCAGTTTATGCATATAGATGCTATTATTGCCGAGGATTGCGTGAAACGTGAACAACCATTAAAGGAGAAAAAATTATGACAAAGAATTAACATAAGAAGGAAACACGCTAATGCAAAATTAAATAACAGTATTAAACAACGAGATAAAAATTTAATTCCGAAAATAAACTAAAGGAAATACTATGAAAAAAGAATAAGTAATTCAATGTAAAGGAGATATGCCTATGCAAAATTAGAATGGTAATTAATCATTAAAGAACAATAAAAATAGAGAGGACGTTATGAATAAAAATTTTTGGAGATTTATCGGTTTTTTACTTCTGATCCTTTTGGCAGTTTTTGTTAACAACTTTGTAAACAAAGCTAACAGCGAAGAAACCATTCCAGAGGAAGCATCGATCCTGGTTCCAGACGATGAGGAATTCCAGATAATGGAATATCAGACAATGCCTTATGAGGTAGGCAAAGAAATTTCCAAGCTAAATGGCTGGAAGATAAAAATAATTCTACCCACAAAAGAAAAAACTTGGGGGGCTATCAAAGCCGAAGCAAAAAAGCTTAGGGCGATGTGTTTGGTTAAGATTCAAGAGGGAGAAGCAGTATATTTCTTCGAGAATCAATTCATAGCAGGGTATCTGTTCATTGTGAACGCTTACCCTCGATGCCCGGAAGTCGTCACTCCTAAAGCTTCCACTCAAACAGCAATCTAAACCAATGACCAAATGAGCAAAAGTAAATTTTGTAAACTGAAATTACTCATTTGGTTTAAACTCAAGGAGAAAAAATTATGACAAAGGATTTAGATTTCATCAAGAGTAAAATTCGGAATGTTCAGGATTTCCCGAAAAAAGATATCTTGTTTAAGGACGTCACTACTTTGTTTCAGAGTCCCAAAGCAATGAAAAAGGTTGTTAAAATTCTCTTAAGGAGGTATAAAAATAATGACATTGATGTCATCGCTGGCATTGAGGCACGAGGTTTTGTTATGGGAGCCATTCTGGCGGATAGACTAGGAAAACCTTTTGTTCTTATGAGGAAAAAAGGAAAACTTCCCTACCACACACTTTCTCAAAAATATAATCTCGAATACGGTGTTGACACAATAGAAATGCACGTGGATGCCGTTTTGCCTGAGCAAAAGGTTTTAATCGTTGATGACCTCATCGCCACCGGTGGCACTGCAATGGCCGCATGCCTCTTGGTCGAGAAGTTGGGGGGAAAAGTGACTGAATGCAGTTTCATAATCGACCTTCCTGACCTGAAAGGAAGTGAAAAACTGAAACTACAAGGCTATTCGGTCTTTTCAGTGGTGGATTTTTCTGGAAGTTAATTCTCCCGCCCTAACAATTCGATGAGATGATTATAACCAAACGAGCACAAGTAATCTTTTCATAGATGAAAATGCTCGTTTGGTTAATCTTTTTTTTTTGCAGATTATCTATATACTTTAATATATACTTTGTAGTATACACTTTTATTTTATTACAAGTATTTTTATTCTAAACAAACATTTTTAACTTATTTATTCTTCAATTTTTTATGATTAATTATAAAGAATTAAAATTTAAAGCAGGATTGGAGATACACCAACAACTTGATACTAAAAAATTATTTTGTAATTGTGATTCTGTTTTAAGAAAAGATGAACCAGAATATACTGTTAAACGAAAACTTCATGCTGTTGCGGGTGAAGGTGGGGAAATTGATATTTCTGCAAAACATCAAATGCAAAAAAATAAAGAATTTGTTTATCAAGGATATGATTCAACCTGTTTAATTGAATTAGATGAAGAACCACCACATCAAATTAATCCTGAAGCATTAAAAATTGCTATGCAAATTGCACTACTTATGAATATGAAGATTGTTCCAATCACCCAAATTATGAGAAAAACAGTTATTGACGGGTCAAATACTTCCGGTTTTCAAAGGACTGTTTTAATTGCCAGAGATGGTTATATTGAAACAGAAAAAGGAAATGTAGGAATTTATGGATTATTTTTAGAAGAAGATTCTGCAAGAAATATTTCCCGAGAAGAAGATGTTGAGGTTTACAGACTGGATAGATTGGGCATTCCATTAGTTGAAGTTGTTACTTCTCCGGATATTAAAGATTCTAAACATGCTAAAGAAGTTGCGTTAAAGATTGGAGATATTTTAAGAAGTTGCAAAGTTCGAAGGGGTATCGGAACAATCCGACAAGATGTTAATGTTTCTATTCGTGGAGAAAATAGAGTTGAGATTAAAGGTATGCAAGACATGGATATTTTTGTTGAAGCAATAGATAATGAAATTATACGACAAATGGAATTATCAGATAACAAAACTCCTACAAAAATGGAAGTGAGAAATGCGATGCCGGATAAAACTACTAAATATTTAAGGCCCCTGCCAGGGAGTGCAAGGATGTATCCTGAAACAGACTTAGAACTATTAAAAATTTCAAGAGATATGATTAATGAGGTTAAAAGAGATTTACCGAAGTTAAAAAGCGAAATTGAAGAAGATTTGAAAAAACAAGGATTAACTCAAGATATGATTAAAATGTTATTTAAGTCGGATAGATTTAATGATTACAAGGATTTACTTTATATCGTTAATAAACCACAATTAATCGCTAAGATTCTTTTAATGCTTCCAAAAGAAATTGCTACAAAAAATAATATTTCTTTGCTTGAAATTAATGAAATTTTTAATCAGGATGTTTTGTCTGAAATTTTAATTACACTCCACAAGAAAAAAATTGAAGAGGGAGATATTAAGGATGTAATGGATAAAATTGCTAAGGGGAGTAATATTAATGAAGCATTAAAGATTGAGAAAGAAGATTCAAGTATTATCGAAGAAAAAGTTATGAAAATTATTAATGAAAAACCTGGACTGAATCCTAATGCTTACATGGGTTTAATCATGAAAGAGTTTAATGGAAAGATTTCAGGTAAAGATGCTATGATTCTTATTCAAAGATTTACAAAGTAAATCTTGAAATTTTAAAAAATTAATTACCTTTGAGGAATTATCAAACTATTTAAAATAAAAGTTAATTTTTTTATTATGATTAACTCGGGTTTTAAACCAGGATTTTTAGAGGTATATTGCGGTCCAATGAAAAGCGGAAAGAGTAAAGAATTGTTGAATCGTTTGGATAGAATTAAATACATTAGCGGATGTAAAAGTCTTTTGGTTAAACCTTCGCTTGATACCAGAGATGACGATATTAAATCCCGAGGAGGAGATCATTTATTCAGCCAGATTATTAATTATGACACACCAGAAGAAATTTTAAATTTAATAGAGGGATATAATGTTTTAGGGATTGATGAAGTTCAATTTTTTGATAAAGGTCTTGTTAAAGTTCTTGAAAGCTTATTGAAAAAAGAAATTAATATTTTGGTTTCTGGCTTAGATACTGATTTTAGGGGTGAGCCTTTTGGGATAATGCCTGATTTAATGAGTTTGGCTAATTCAGTTACAAAACTTTCTGCAGTGTGTATGTATAATAATTGTGGAAAAGATGCCATACGAACTCAAAGATTAATTGATGGTATTCCTGCTCCATACAACGCACCAATTATTTTAATTGGTGATGAAAAGGAAGGATATGAACCTAGATGTTTACAACATCATATTTGTAAAAAATAATTACTTTTAAATACTGATTTGATTTTATATTTTTATGAAAAAGAAAGAGGCAACAAATCCAAAAAGAATAGAAGACCATAAACTTTTTGCATTTTTGGCAGTTTTGTTAAGTGTTATTGGATTTTTACTTGCATTGGGATTACGAAGAGATAACAAATATATTATGTTTTATGCTAAACAAAGTTTGATTTTATTCATTACAGGGGTGTTTGTTGAAGCTATAACTAGTTTACTTGGAAAAACAATAATTGGTCTTTTGGCGATTCCTACTTTATGGATTGGTTATATTATACTATGGATAATCGGACTTATTAATTCATTATCTGGTAAGATGTATGAAACTCCTATTATCGGTAAATACGCAGAAAAAATTAATTTATAAGTTTAAAGAAATAGCCTAATTTTTAAATCCGAAGGATTTTTAAGGAGACTTCGGCACATATTTTTAATGCCCCTATAGTTCAGTGGCCAAGAATGCTTATTCCTAATCACACTTGCGATTTTTTTAATTTTACTTTCAGAATTAATGCAAGTGTAATTACTCACCCTTTCACTTGAAAGTGCAGCGATAGTTATCTTTAAAAACTAATTTGCATAGGTATTTTAATGCCCCTATAGTTCAGTGGCCAAGAATGCTGCCCTTTCAAGGCAGTGACCCGTGTTCGAATCTCGGTGGGGGCGTTTATTTTATATTTTTATTCAGATATTCAAAAAATATAAATCAACCGAGGTTGGCGAGATTCAAACTTTCTGTCCTTTATTCGAATCCGAACAATTACGTGGTAGAAACTTATTTTTTCAAGAAAGGATTCAAATATTAAGAAGAAAAGTTTCGTGCGTGATTGTGAGTTAGGTGGGGGCGTTTATTTTCTATATCTAATTCAAATCCAAGTTATTCGGTACAAAAGCTTTTTATTTATTATTTAAAAATCTTTAAAAACATTTTATTCTTAGTATTTAAAAGAAAAGGAGGTGATAAAAAGTGAAAAAAAAGATTGTCAGCAAAAAACCTAGTGTTTCTAAAACTCAAATGAAATGCTGTGGTTTTAATGAAACATGCCAAGGGGGTCATGCAATTTACGGAGTTGGATTTATTGGAGCAGTAGTTTACTACGTCGCTAGTGCAACTTCATTTTTGGCAGGATTCTTAGGAGTATTAAAAGCACTCGTTTGGCCGGCATTTTTAGTCTATGAATTGATGAAATTCTTAGCTATGTAAAAAAATTTTATTTTATTTTTTTATCTCTTTTATTTTTTATTTCAATTATTTATACAAATTTCGTATTTAACAAAGATAAAAGCCTAAAAATGAGTCAAATCAATCAAAAAGATATTTCTAAATCTTCAAAAAATTTTTATAAAGCAATAAATATTCGAAAAAAGTTTAGAATCCAAGATAAAATTGAAAAATCGCTTATTTTTGGATTCATCGACGATAAAAGCCTAAAAATGAGTTAAATCAATCAAAAAAAGGTTTCTAAATCTCCAAAAATATTTTTGAAAAACAATAGAGATTCAAAAAAGTTTAGAATCCAAGATAAAAATTGAAAAATTACTTATTTTTGGATTCATCGACGATAAAAGCCTAAAAATGAGTTAAATCAATCAAAAAAATATTTCTAAATCTTCAAAAAATTTTTGCAAAAAAAAGAATGTTTAAAAACAACTGATACATAAATTATTTAAAGGATTAAAAAAGGGGGTAAACCACCATGGCTGGAAAAGCAAAAGCTAAAAAACCTACAAAAACTGCTAAAAAGAAATAATTAGCTAGTTGAAATACATTTGATAATATTTATCAAAAAATTAATTTTTATTATTTTTATTATTTTAATAAGTCTTAAAAAGACGATTTACATTAGATTTGTTATGACTTTGAAAAGTAGTTTCTTAAATTTTCTTTTTATCTTAGCAATGATATTTTTAATGGCAGCATTTCTTTACTTTGCGCCATCTTTAATGCAAAAAACTAAAGATTATTTTGGATTCAATCATAATTTTGAAAATTTGAGTGCTAAAGAAAAATGGGACAAATTTGGATTTGATTTAATCTGGATTGGTATAATATCGATGATATTTATTATTATTATTGCATTTATTGTAATGGTACATAGAAAATATTGGTCTTAAAATTATTAAACTTAAAAAAAGAATAATCTATTTTTGATGTTACTAACAAATAGTAAAAAATAGAAAGGTATAAAAAGAAGATTTATTCATAAAAATTATGAAAAAAATCGGATTTAATTTAGGAAATCAGAAAGATAAAGAAACAATTTATGATTCTTATATTGGAAAAGCGGGGATTTATATTTGTGGAAATTTATCAGTAAAAGGAGTTTTTGTAAAAATAAATACTGACGAAAAATATATAGCAATTAAACCTTCAATAGTTAATCTTGGATCAGAATTAAGACTTGAAACTGAAGAACCAACAATTTTATCTATGCCACAACAGGGGATTGTCTCCAGAATTCCATTAAAAATTGAAGACCTTGAAAGAATTGTGAAAGAACAGGTAATAAAAAAGAAATAATTTCTCTTAAATAGCCTGTCTAATCAAAGTCCAAATTAAAAAGATTAAATATAATATAATTAAGATTATTCCGTCGAATTTACTTATTTCTTTTTTAACATTGATAATAGCAAAAAAAGTTAAAGAAAAAAAGACTAAAGCAAGAATTACAAATAAAAAATTTCCTTCAGCTATTTTTATTGGAGATATTAAGGAAGCACAACCTAAAATAAAAAGAGTATTTACAATAACAGACCCGATAGCATTGCCTATTGCAAGATTCCCAAAACCTTTTCGTGCAGCACTAATGGAGACAGTCATTTCAGGAGCAGTAGTTCCTAAAGAAATTAGTATTCCAATTAAAAACTTTGGAAAAGAGTATAATTCAGCAAAATAAATTGCTCTTTCAATCATTAAATTTGCACCATAAATTACAGCAGATAAACTTAGGATAATGATTAAGATATCTTTTATAATTAACCAGTACAAGAAGTGTTTGATTTTCCTATTTTTGTTTGAAGAAGATTTATATTTTATATGTTTTGTAAAGAAATTTTTAAAAGTAATAAGATATTCTAAGTTAAAGAAATAAGGGATAAACTCTTTAAACCCGTATTTTCCCTTCAAAGTTTTTTTTGACTGAAAGATAAAAACTAGATACACAAAATAAAATAATATAAAGAATACTCCTTCTATAAAAGAAATTTTTTTATCAATTATTACAAGAATGAAAAGCAATACACAAGTTAAAAGCATATAAGAATCTCTCATTATAATTTCTTTTTTTATCACTAATCTTGACATAATTGCTGCTAAACCAACAACTAATGTAATATTCGCGATATTTGCCCCTACGATATTTCCAATAATTATTGCAGGAGCATTTTTTAAGGAAGCAACTATAGAGGAGACTAATTCAGGTAAAGAAGTTCCAATTGCTACGAGAGTCAAACCAATAACAAACTCCGAAACTCCAAATCTTTTTGCAAGTGAAGAAGAATATTTTACTGTATAAATTGAACCCTTAACTAATAAAATTAATCCTACAAAAAACAAGAGAAGATTTATCATGAATAATATAATAAAAAAGGATTTATATTATTTACTAGGAATTTAATTTACTAACTTTTTTAGTCGTTTTAAATTTAAAGAAACATTTTTACATTCCTGAAAATATGAACCGATAACAAAATGATTAGCTCCGGAATTTTTTAATTTTTTAATGTTCTTATTATTAACTCCTCCATCGACTTCAATAATTATCTCCTGGGAAATTTTTCTTAATCGTTTAATCTTTTTATAGGAGGAATGAAGAAATTTGGTGCCATCTTTTCCCGGACAACCGGTCATTAATAAAATTAAGTCAAATTTCGGAATAAAAAATTTAATGCTATTAATAGATGTTTTTGAGTTTAATGCTAATCCTACTTTTTTCTTCTTTAATTTTACAAAGTTCAAAAAAGATATAATTTCTTTTTTATTTTTAAAACTTTCAACATGAGCAATAAGAATATCAACTTTCATATAATTTTTTTTTGCCCAGATTAACGGATTATTAATCATTAAATGTGCTTCATATTTTTTACTTTTTAAAGTAGGAAAATCAAACATTAATGATTTATTATTTACAAATTTATTATCCATAATATCTAATTGAACCATCTCAAAACAAGAAGAAATTTTATTGAATCGCTCAAGATATTCTGCCTGATTTTTTGCAATAATTGAAGGAATAAAAACATAATCCATAAATAATTTAGTTAAAGTATTAATATAATCAATAATGCGAATATATTAGTAGATGAAATAGATTAATTTACAATTATTGTACCTGTTAAACTTGGATGCAAATGGTCATGATACTTCCAACTTCCAATTTCATTAAAGGTAAAACTATATATTTCACTGTATGCAATTTGCCCGCAAGAGTCAAAGATCTTATCACGTTCCATTGTTCCGCATTTTTGAAGACTTGAACCGGGATAGACATCATGAACCGGATGACGAGCTGATGCAGGCCAATGATTTTTATCTCCAACATTTACAAAGATAACTTTATCTCCATGATTAATTTCTAAAATATTTGGGTAAAATCCGGAAGAATTAACTTTGATAATATGTTCATAAATAATTCTTTTAGGGGGCAATTCTTGAATACTCACATTTGGAGATTCTTCTATGCTTGCATTTTGGAATTTTTGAATGATCAAACCTGAAGTTTTTTTATTATAATCATCCTGAATTAAATACACTACTAAAAAACCTAAAATCAATGTTCCAATAATTAAAGACCACATTTTATCCATCTAATAAAGAATCCGAAAAATACTATAAATTATAATACGAATGGATTAGCATATTTATACATGAAATAACTTTACAAAATTTGACGAATTTATTCGTATGAATTTATTTAATATTAATTTATTATCTTTGTATATGACAAGAATACTTATTTTATTTCATAGCATTTATGGACACATTTTTGAAATGGCAAAAGCAGCTTATAACGGAGCTAAAAATGTTAAAGGATGCAAAGTTGAATTAAAAAAAGTTGAAGAAACTTTCTCCAAAGAAATTTTAGAAAAAATGGGTGCAATGTCTGCTCAAAAAAAATTTGAAAAAATACCTATTTGCATTCCAAAAGAGATAGAAAATTATGATGCAATAATTTTTGTAACTCCTACAAGATTTGGAAATATGACTGCACAAATGAGAACATTTTTTGATGCAACAGGTGGGATCTGGGCAAAAGGGGGTTTAGTTGGAAAAATTGGTTCTGTCATTACCAGTTCCGGGACACAACATGGTGGGCAAGAATCAACAATTTTAAGCACGCATATTACTTTACTTCATCATGGTATGATTATAGTTGGTTTACCATATACTTTCAAAGGACAAACAATAATCACAGAAATTACCGGTTGCAGTCCTTATGGTGCCTCAACAATTACAGGAAATACAGGAGAAAGAATGCCTTCCAAAAATGAATTAAATGCTGCAAAATTTCAAGGGAAGCATGTAGCAACGATTGCTAAAAAACTTTTTAAATAAATGAAAAAATTTAAGAGATATACCTTCGGGATAATATTCCCGATTGTAGCAATAATCGTAATACTTCTATTAAGTATTAATTTTTTTAATAAAACAACAGAACTAGAAACATTAGAGATAAAAAATTATGAAGGAAAAGATTTATCCTCAATTTATGATTTTAGAGAAAATTCAGTTAAAGGTCCACAATATATTGACATTAATGATTATAATTTAAAAGTTACTGGTCTGGTTGAAGAAGAAAAGTCATATTCTTATAATGAAATAATCAACAGAAAAAGTTATTCTAAAGTTATCACATTACATTGTGTTGAAGGATGGAGTGCAACAATTTTATGGGAAGGAATAATTTTAAGAGATTTATTAAAAGAAGCTAAACCGAAACCTGAAGCAAATACAATAATCTTTCATGCTTATGATGGTTATACTACCAGTTATCCAATTGAATATATTATGAACCAAGATAAATTAATGGCTTACAAAATGAACAATTTAACACTTATTCCTGAACGAGGATTTCCATTCCAATTAGTTGCCGAAGATAAATGGGGATATAAGTGGATAAAATGGATTACAGAAATTGAATTTTCAAATGATTTAAACTATAAAGGATATTGGGAATCCAGAGGTTATTCAGATACAGGAAATCTTAATGAAAGTTTTTTAAAATGAAAATCGATTTGAAATGGTTGCAAAAAACAGTTCATTGGATTTTTGCAGTGGTTATTGTACTTCATATTCTTACAGGATATGGAATAACCAAATCTCAACTTATTG
>DATDUI010000118.1:0-17386 GCA_035290465.1 Candidatus Nanoarchaeia archaeon
AAGAGAGTTTGGATGGCACATGATTGTTTATAATCTGACTAAAAAAATTGAAAGTCAAGAAAATAATTTAATGATTGAACAAAAAGTTTTGCAATATTTTTTTATTTCAATTTGGATTTACTAAGGACTCTGGACAGAGCCATCTAATTAAGAATAATTAAATAAATAATTCATGAACTGTTTTATATGACCAAAGTTCTGAATCTGAAAACCATAAATTTATTTCATGTTCAGCGTCTTTTTCATTTGCTGAAGCATGAATTAAATTATAAACTGATTTAATTGGTGTTGTTGGGTCATCAGCTCTTTTATATGTCATATTTGAATAATCTCCTCTAATCGTTCCAGGCGGGGAAGAAAAAGGTTCTGTTTTTCCTACCATTTTTCTTACTTGTTCAATAACACTTGGTCCTTCTAAAACAAATGCGATAACAGGACCCATTCCTAAATATTCTTTAAGTCCATTTAAAACTTTTTCTCCGTGTCTTTCTTTTACGTCGTAATAATGTTTTTCTGCAAAGTTTGCTGAAGGCCTAATCATCTTTATTCCAACGATTTTTAATCCCACTTTTTCGAATCTTGTAATTATTTCCCCGCAAACTTGTCTTTGCACTGTATCTGGTTTTAATATTACTAATGTTCTTTCCATATTTTTAGTTAGAAAAAAGTAATTTATAAGTTTTTATATTTCTTATCTTTTACACGAAATTTGTTGTTTTGTGGAATATTTTATCCCTAATTAGTGAAAAGATTTATAAATCAATTTTTTCTTTTAATCTTAACAAAATAAAATTTGTTATAAAAAAGATGGTGATAAATAGTAAAAAGTTATATTTTTCGACGACAATTTTTTTATTAGTTATACTTTTTTGTGCTGTAACTAATGTTTCTGCTGATTGTGTAATTTATTCCGGGACAAGTGAATCAACTTGTACTACTTCTGGTGGAGCAGAGTGTACTTGGAAAACTTCTGCCCAAGATCCTTGGTGTCCTAATCCTACTGGTTGTTGTATGGATAAAGGATGTTGGTTGTATGCTGGTACAAATCAAAATGCATGTGAAACAAATGATGGAAATTTAAGTTGTATGTGGGATTCTTCAATGGTAAATTTTTATCCAAATGGTACAGTTATTCCTACTTCTGGGGGTTGTGTAATGAATTGGAGTGGAAATGATCAAGGATGGCAAGGGGCTTCTAATGGTTGTTGGAATCATGATGGAGATAAAGCTTCTTGTGGTATAAATGGATGTATGTGGTCTGCAAATGATCAAAATCAGGAACCTTGGTGTGGAATTAAATCTTTAAATGATGCTAAAAGCAAAAATCTTCTTGCAACAACAAATGATATTGGTTGTTGTGAGCAATCTGGTTGTTGGGTTCATGACGGAAATCAAACTGCATGCGAGGCTTCTTTTCAAGGAAATTGCTGGTATGACTTATTTGGTGGCTGGTGCAATACTAAATGGTGTGGTGAAATAACTACTGAAGTAAACTGTACTTATGCTCAGCAAAATTTGATGATGCCATGCAATTGGAGTAATCCCGGTGGAGCAGGTACTTGTGAGCAAATGGGTGGAGGAGGTTTTGATTTTTATTCTAATAATTCAGATTCTTGTTTTTCTGCTGGTGGTTGGTATAATTCAACTGGTGATTGTGTGATGCCTGACGGTGGTATTGGTGGTGGTGCTGGCGGATTTTTATTTGTTAATGAAGCTCATTGCTGGTTTGCAGATAATAAAGCTGATGTTTGCGGAAATATTACGGGTTGTATTTATTGTACAGCCGGAAATGGAATTGATGGTGTTGATAATAATACTGCTACAAATATTTGTTCAAGAAAGCAAGCTGGTTTTTGTGAAGGACATGCAACACAAGATGCAGGGATTCCTTTTGATAATTTAGATGGTTATAATAGTCTTGTTGATAATTCTGCAAATTTAAATTGTTCTCATATTAAAGTAAAATCTGCATGTACTTATGGTCCTTTACCTAATTGCAAATGGACTAATAGTAGTACTATTGTTGGTGCTTATTGTGAAGCTGGTGCTTCTTCAGAAAAAAAATCTGCACCTCCTGTTCAATATTGTGAAGATCCTTTAGCAAAAAATAATTATACTTTATGTACGCAATTAGCTGATACTTACATGATGCCTTGCAAATGGCAAAATACAACTTATCCTATTACTAATTGTACTTTTAATGGCAACGCTGTTTTTGGTGAAGGCGGTGAAAAAGATTTTGGTATAATTAATAGTCAATTTGCTTGTACTTCTTCAGGTGGAACATGGAATACTGAATTCTATGTTGATGGAGCAATTTTAAAACAAGATTCATGGTGTGAAATGACTGGTATGTTTGATATTGATCAAGGAACAGGTGTAAATAATAAGATGAATTGTGATACTTCCTGTTGGGCATGCGAATTTCAATCTAATGGTTCAGTTTGGAATAATGTTGCTTCTGCTGAAGCTTCTTGTATTAGTTCAGATTTAGGTTATTGCCAATGGATAACTGATTCATCTGCTTTTAATGGATTTGGCTGGTGTGATTTTCCAAAAGAGATGGAAGATGGCGGGGCAAAAGATTGCGATTTAGAATGTAAAGGATGTGATTTTATGACAGATGCTCAAGGTGCTTGTGAAGGAAGTATGGCTAATGATGGTGTTGGATGTAAATGGGTAAGTGAAGGAACAAATAATTTTTGTGTCGATAAAACTAAAAAAGTATGTTCAACAGATTGTTTTTCGTGTTCTGATATTACTTCCTGTCAAAATAGTTCTTTAGCTTGTTCATGGGATTCAACATCTAATTTCTGTGGTCCGGAAGGTTTTACCGGTGAAGTTTGTTTTGATGGAACAGATAATGATGCTGATACTTTAGTTGATTGCTCTGACCCTGATTGTGGTTTTGATAATTTTTGTGGTGGTAGTGCATTTGGAGGAGATTGTTTTGCCAAAATTACAGAAGGAACTTGCAATCAAACTATTGCATTTGGAGGTTTGAATTGTTCATGGATTAATGATACTTGGAATCCTGCTGGTTGGTGTGATATGCCTGGTGCAAATTGTTGGAAATTTGATACTGATTTAGTTACTTGTGGAGCAACATCTGGTTGTACTAATGACTCAAGTTCTATGGGTGCAGGTCAATTTTGTGATATGAATAAAACTTTAATGGAGAATTCAAATTGCTGGCAATATAATAATGAATCTGCCTGTGGATTATCTATTGGAAATTGTCAATGGAAAAATGATACTTGGTGTGCAGGTGCTGGTGCGGGTACTCAATGGTGTAATGATAACCTTAATGCCGGATGGTGTGATTTTAAACCATTTGCAGATTGCATGGATAAAAATGAAAGTACTTGCGGATTAAATTCAAATTGCACTTGGAAACAAGATCAATATTCTAATGGTGGTTGGTGTGATGTTGCTTGCTTTAATCCCGATTGGAATGAAGCTTCATGTGAGAATGCAAGTCTTAATGGATTATGTGAATATCGGGATATGAGTCAAACTTGCCAGCCTTCAACATTTATGATGTTTGGTTCAGGTGGTTCAAGTGGAAAAACCGGTTGCTGGCAATATGATGGTAATCAAACAGGATGTTTAGCAAATGATATTACTTGTACTTATAAAAATGATACTTTTGCCAGAAATAATCTTTCAGCGACTGAATTTTCAGGATGGTGTATGGGTAAATCTGAATTTGAACATTTTGGTGAAATGGAAGGGGATGTTATTGATTTAGCATTTGATACTGATAATATAATTGGTGGAGCAGAAAGTGGAGTTGATAAAGAAGTAGACATGCTTGGAACAGGAATGAGAGTGACTGATGCTGGTTTTGATTTTGGTGCAGGAATTTTAAATGTTACTGAAACAATGTTATGCAATGGTTATGGAATTGGTAATCCTAATGATTTTATGGCTGAAAAAGTTCCAGGTAATGGAAACAAAACAACTAAATTTTATTGGTATTTAGATACTGATGGAAATACCAGTAGTGGATGTGTTGCTGTTATGGCAAATGGCTCAAATTTAACTGGTTTTGATTTTATGGTTAGTTATATTTCAAAGAATACCTCAACTGGTATTTCTGAAACAAAAAAATTAGAAAGGTGTTTTGATGGAACATGGTCTCCGACTAATGCACTTGTAACAACAAGTAAAAAATTAAGTTGCGGAGAAATTGGTGGAGTTATGATTGCTATCTCTAAGCAAGATTTAGAATCTTTTGCAGAGTATAATAAAACTGTTAATCTTAGGATTTTTATGTCAAGTGCCAATGATTCTGATACAAGGCTTTCACCTTCTGATAGTTTAGGTCCAAGTTATTATACCCCTGGAACTATTGATTTTGGATTTATTGATTGTGCAGATCCTGCAATGTCAAAGGATTCTAAGTGTAAAAATTTCCAGAAATTTGGTTTTAATGTTTTTGAAGAATGTAAAAATGGAATTGATGATGATGAAAATGGAATGATTGATTGTGCAGATCCATTCTGTAAATTTATTCCTGATTGTGCTTCTGCAGGTGGTGCATTTAATTTTATTAATGATGTTAATGATGTTACAACTCCTGTTGTATTATTCAGCGAGGTTGAAAGATTGCATGATTCTGCTTTCTTAAAAGTTGATACAAGTGAACCTTCAAATTTGACTTTAATATTTTATAAAAATGATTCAACTTGTAAAACTTTGAATCTTTCTTTGGCAGATACCGGAACAGGTTATCAGGCAAATGCAAACTTTAAGCCATTCCATTCAGTGGATTTAATGCAAGAGACTTTAGGATATGCTTTAACTAACGGAACAACTTATTATTATAAAATTAAAGTTTGTGATCCTTCTGAAAATTGTGCTGTTTCTGCATGCACTAATTTTACTACAAAATCAACTGCACAGGATAAATCATTCCTTTTCAAAATTGATTTACCCGACGGATATACTGTAGATATTCCTGCATTGAATAAAACTGATTATAACTTTACTGAAAGTTTTGGTGGAGTTTTATATGACGTTGGGATTAAAACAAATACGTCTGTAACTAAGAATATGAATATGACTTTACATTGCGGAGATATGGCTATTGGTTTATATGGTATGAATATTTTAGACCCTACAACAATTGATTTAAGCAATGCATTTGTTTGCGATGAAACTAATGATTTTATCGGTATGAACTCAACATTGAAAAAATGGAATAAATTAATTGATGATTTACACTTAGGTGGAGCAAGTGATTATATTGAAATTACTTTGCCTGTAGATTATGATGCTGATAATGTTTTAAATTGGACTGATGATGATGGTTCAAGTAATGGCCAAGATGTTAATCTTTATGTTAATTGCAGTGACGGTGGAAGTTCTAATACTAAATGTAAGATTCCTGTATCTATGGGATTCTCAGCTTATAGTATAACAACTCCTGCAAGTAGTTCACCTGCTACACCTTCTAGTGGTGGAGGTGGTAGTAGTACAGTTACTGCAACAACTGTAGCATTGTCTGATACGCAATTGAATAATGGATACTCCGCAAATTTAAAAGTGGGTTCAAGATTTAAAGTGACTGTAGCAAGCCAAGATCATTTTGTATTATTGAATAGTATAACTCCGTTAGTAGCAAATGTAACTTTTTCAAGTACACCACAAACGGCTTTGTTAGTTGTTGGAGAACCAAGTAAATTTGAACTTACCGGGGATGATTATTATGATATTATTGTTACCATCAATAATATTAATAGAACTTTAAACTTAGTTAATATGACATTAAAATCAACTTATGAAAAAGTTCCTGTTGTTGCTGTTGCACCTATTACTGGGGGAGTAATAATCGAAGAAGAGAGTGTAGATGAAGCTATTACCTCTGAAGAACCTACAAATATTGAGGATATTAAAAAAGATTTAACAAACTTATGGATGATTGCCGGAGCAGTATTGATTGTTTTAGCATGTATTGGTGGTGGAGTTTATTTTTTGAATAAAGGAAAAACTCTCTCTAAGAAAGGAAAGTAATTTTTTTAATTTTAAAAATCTCTAGGAAAAATTCTTGCAATTTCATTATAGACTCTTTCCGGGGTTTTGTCTATTCTTGCATCTCTTATGTAAACTTCATTACGAATTGATTCTTTATAATAAGTTCTTTCTGAATCAGTTAATGCTTGAGAGAATCTTTTTGATTCATTGGCAAATAATTCTTTAAGTTGTTCGTATTCTTGAGGAAAAGAGCTTTTTAGTAAATTTTCTATTGCTTTTACTCTTTGTCTAAAATAATATCCTTCTGTAGGAATTGATTTAATTTGTCGATATATTAATGCGTCAAGTGTTTTATCAATAAATTTTTTTTCTACTTTTTCTAGTCTTATCATGTATTAATTTGATAATGACAATTATTTATAAATTTAGTGGTTTAACGGGGCTTTGTGTAAGAAGTCAAGCTTGTGTAAAAAATCAATCAGATAATTTCTGACCTATTTTTGGGAAATGGATAAACAAAGATATTGTTAGAATACTTTGGAAAATTATCAAGAATAATATAAATAATAGTGAAAATATGGATATTTTATGATAAAGAGAGAAAACTGGTTCAATATAGATAAATAAAAGACTACTAATAATAAATACAACTAATGTTATAATCAACTTTAAGGAGGATTTTTTAACCCATCCATGAGCATCTTTTAAGAAATCCATAGAACATTTGATACTTTTAAGTTCTTTATTATCAGGATAATTTTTAATTTTCTCAATTAACTCTATTGTTGAAGAAGCATAAGTTAAATGATTGTTTTCTAATTTTCCAATTACATTAGAAAGAACCTCCATATTTCTATTGTATAATTTGTCATATAGTTCTGCCCAATGCACTAAATTAATCATAAAGAAACCAAACAATATTCCCAAAAAAGTTATTGTTGCTTCTAATATTTTAATCAATAATTTTTCATTTGGAAAACTAAAAAATATTATTAAAGAAACTACAATAACCCCTATTAAAATTATATTTTTTATCTTAACGAAAGTTTCATCTAAACCATTATAAGAATATTTAACTTCCTTCATAAATTTTATGGTACCGACACATTTATATAATTTATTGTGGTACCTATTATATGAAAATTATTAAGGTTTTAAATAAAAAGGTTGGTGAAGTAAAATATTAAAAACATATAAATTAAAATTAAAACATGGGAAAGATACAAGATTTCATAAATAATAGGCATAAATATGAAGTAGACTTAACATATCAACGACCTTCTGGAGCTTGGTCAAATGAAGATAATCAATGTTTAATTGATAGTATATTAAGGGGAGAACCAATACCTTTATTTTTTCTTAATAATAATTCACAAAAGGAGAAATTTTATGTTGTTGATGGTCAACAAAGATTACATGCAATAAAACTTTTCCATGACAATAAAATAAAATTAAATAAGAAATTTTCTGGAGAAGATAATCATGGAAAAACTTTCAATGGAGAAAATCCCCTCTCAGATGGACAAAGAACTAATTTTTTAAGTTATACATTAAATTTTCATATTTTAGATGATTATGATGATGAAAAGATTAGATTAATTTTTTCAAGATTACAAAGAGGAAAACCATTAACATTAGGTGAAAGATTGAATGCTAAAGCTGGTGAGATAGTTTTAACTATGAGAAAAATTGCTAAGCACCCATTCATGTCTGATTCAATAGGAATTTCAAAAGATAGATATGGAAATTTTCCAGATTCTGCAAGAATTTTATTTTATGAAAAATATGGCAGTAAAGATTCTGGAACTCCTGCATTAATTTCGTTCTTTGATGAAAATCAAAATATGTCTTTTGAAGATAAAGAATATAAGAATGCCTTGAGTGTACTTAATTTTCTTAGGAAATGTTTCCCTGAAGAGAATTATCAGTTTTTGAGCAAACATGCTTGGGTATTTTCTGTTTATACAATGATTAGAGATTTAAATATGGGATATGCTCTAAAAGGAAAAGAAGAATTGATTAGAGAGTTCATAAAAGATTTTCATAGTAAGGTTTATTCTGAAGATTTTAGAAGGTCTAATCAAAATTATTCGAGATTTTATGATAATGTTAGAGGTGGTTGGTCAGAAAAACTAATTGTTTTAAGAAGAGATATACTTAAACAAGAGTTCTTGAAAAAATATAGCATTGAGGAAAAAGATGAAAAAAGACAAATTAGTGAAGAAGAAAAAATATCTTGTTTTGCTAAGCATCCTAATTGTGAAGTATGTGGCATGAACTTCAAAGATTACAAAGAACCAGAATACCATCACAGAAAATTACATGTTGATGGTGGAAAGTCAGAGATAGATAATATAATGGTTTTATGTAATAAATGTCATGATGATATTCATAGTAGTGATAAGATAGAACTGCCTTCTGAAGAAGATATAGAAGAGATTGAATGATTAAAATGAACTTAATTTTTTTGGGTTTAACTCTTAACTTCATAGGTTCTTTTATATTAATTTTGGTGGCTCTCTTTGGGAAGTGGCATCAAATAAAATATGATAATCCTTGGACAAAACGATATTGGTGGATGGGAAGAAAACCTTTTTGGAAAAATACCGAAACTCACAAATGGCACTTTAAATGGAATCATATTGTAATAATTGAGGGATTTATTCCTCCAAAACATTTATGGAACTCAATTGGATTTTTGTTCATAGCTTTGGGATTTCTTCTTCAGATAATTAGTTTATAATCTCTGTGTAAAAAGTAACCTCTTATTTGGACTTATTATACAAAGCCGTTTATAGGTTATAGGTAAGGTATTTAATACCTAATGATTTTTTTGTTTCATGGAGTTGAATTTTGATGAAGTGTTAATTGCAGATTTGCATATCCATTCGCGTTTTTCTCGGGCTTGCAGTAAAAATATTACTTTTGAGAATTTAGTTAAATGGGCGAGAATTAAAGGTTTGAATTTGCTTGGTACTGGGGATTTTACTCATCCGACTTGGATAAATGAAATAAGTGAAAAGTTAAAGGATAATGGGAAAGGATTTTATTATTCTAAAGATGGTTTTCCGTTTATTATTACGGGAGAGATTTCTTTAATTTATACTCAAGAATGGGGAAGAAGAGTTCATTTGGTTTTGTTGGTTCCTTCAATAGAGATTGCTGAAGAGATTAATTCTTATTTGGATACAAAGGGGAGGCGTGATTATGATGGTCGGCCAATTTTTAAAATTTCTTGTGAAGAATTTACTAAGGATATGAAAAAAATTTCAAAAGATATTGAGGTTATTCCTGCACATATTTGGACTCCTTGGTTTGGGGTATATGGCAGTAATTCGGGGTTTGATTCATTAAAGGAAGCGTTTGGAAGTGAGTTTGATAATATTCATGCAATTGAGACTGGAATGTCTTCAGATCCAAAAATGAATTGGGGCATTAAGGAGTTGAAAGACAAATCAATAGTTAGTTTTTCAGATGCTCATAGTTTTTGGCCCTTTAGATTGGGTCGTGAGGCGACGATTTTTAAAAAGTGTGATTCATATAGTGAACTTATTAAACAGATTAGAGAGAATAATTTTTTAGGGACTATTGAGACTGATCCTGCGTATGGAAAGTATCATTGGGATGGTCATAGAAATTGTAAATTTTCCTGTGGTCCTGATAAAAGCAAGAAATTGAATAATATTTGTCCTGTTTGCAAGAAACCTTTGATTATTGGAGTTGAAAATCGAGTTTTGGAATTAGAAGATAAAAATATTGATTATATAAATAAGAAAAAATATTTTACTCTTTTACCGTTGCATGAAATTATTGCTTTGTCGGTAGGTGCAAGTAATATGGAAAGTAAGAAAGTCTGGGTTGTTTATAACGAGTTAATTAAAGAGTTTGGAAATGAGTTTAATATTTTGTTGAATGTTTCTTTAGATGATTTGTTGAAAAAAAATGATGATCTGTTAGCCAGATTAATTATTAAAAATCGTCTGGGAAAGATTAAGGTGAAGCCTGGATATGACGGTGAATATGGTGTTGCGGAATTGTAATTTTGTTTTATGCTAAAATATCAAAACAAAACATTTATAACATTATAACCCTCTATTTATAATATGGGAATTTTTGGTTTAGGAACAGGTGAATTGGTATTAATTTTGGTGGCATTATTATTATTTTTTGGAAAAGATAGACTTCCTGAATTATCTAGGAGTATTGGAAAATCATTTAAAGAATTAAAAACGAGTTTTAATTTTGATGATGATGAAGGAAAAGTTAGATCGCATAGTTCAGGAAAGAAAACAACAGCAAAATAATAATCCATTAATTTTTTGGGAACATATTAATATTTTAAAAAAATATCTGTTCATTATTTGTTTTTTTGTTATTCTTTTTTCAAGTATTGCTTTTTTTTATAATGTGCAAATATTAAAATTTTTAACGAAACCATTAAATGGTATAGATTTAATCTTTCTTTCTCCTATTGATCCAATAACTTTTATAATGAAAATGGATCTATTGGCAGGGGTGATTTTAAGTGCGCCAATAATTTTATACTTAGTTTGGAGATTTGTTTCTCCAGCTTTAATGGATAAACAGAAAAAAATATTAAAAAGGATATTTATATTTTCATTCATTTTAACCATTTTATCTGTGATATATGCTTATTTTTATTTAATTCGAATTAGTTTAGATTTTTTGCTATCTATTAATACGGAAGGAATAATAAAATCATTTACCGCACAAAATTATCTGAATTTTATAATCTTTGAAACATTTTTAACTATATTTATTTTTCAAGTTCCATTAATAATAATTCTCTTAATTTATTTTGGAATATGCAAAAGTCAAACAATTAGTTCAAAAAGAAGATATATTTATTTATTCTCTATTATTATTCTTTCGGTAATTACCCCCACAACAGATATTATCTCCCTTCTAATTCTTTTAATTCCAACAGGTTTATTATTTGAAATCGGTTTGTTAATTGCCAGATTAATTCCCCCAAGGGGGAATATTTAAAAAGATTATTTCTTATAATAAGATATAATAATTTAGATTATGAGTTGATAAAATGGAAAATAAAAAAATATCTAGAAAAGATTTTTTGAAAATTTTTGCGGGTTTTGGGGTTTCTTATCTGCTGTCAAATTTTATTTTTGGGAATTTATTTAGCAAAAAGCAAGCAAGTGGATATGGTTCAATGGCATACGGTGGAAAATAAAAATGGATTCTAAATATTTTCTATATGTATTTATATTAATCGGTATTTTAATTGGTTTATTCATGAATTTTAATAATCTTGGAATGACTGGATATGCTACTTCTGGAGAATATTCTGCTGATTCTTATGGTTTTGGAAATTATGGTGTTTTTTTTAATCTATTTCAAGATTGTGTGGAGGGGCTTCCTTGCCCTGGACAAATCCAAGTACCCTTTTTCGGATTTTATAATTTAATTATTACTATTTTCTTAATTTTTGGAATTTATTTAATTTATTTAAAAAAGCAATTAAATAATAAAAATTAAAAATTAAAATTAATATGGCAAGACTACCGCAACCAGGATCAGATAATGGAGAATGGGGAGAGATACTTAATGATTATCTTTCTCAAGAGCATCATAGTGATGGAACTCATTCTTCATCTAATATAAAATTTAAAGTTGATTCTATCGCTGACTTAAAAGTATTTGATAGGAAAGGTAAAATCGAGTGTGTTACAGTCCTTGGATATTATTCTGCTGGAGATGGTGGTGGCGGGGATTTCTATTTTGATGCTGGTTCTGTTGATGTTGATAATGGCGGAACTATTATTCAGTCTAGCGTTGATGCTACAGGCAGATGGAAAAGAATTCTAAATAAGGGTTCTGTTAATGTTAAATGGTTTGGGGCTAAGGGGGATGGTGTGACAGATGATACTGTAGCTATTCAGACAGCATTCACCTTTGTGTCTTCGTTTCCCGAAAAGGCTATATATTTTTCAGCTGGCGTTTATTCGGTGTCATCAACAATTTCGTTTACCGGAGCCTCGTGGGGAGTTCGGGGGGAAAGCAAGGCTGTCACCACGATTCTGGCTGCTACAAACGCTAATATTTTCGAGATAGATTGCACTTCCGCAATAGTCCGTTATGGAGAAATTAGAGGAATCACATTCAAACGTGAATCTGCAACTTATAACGCCACGAAGGCAATTTATATTAAAGCGACCACCACAGGCGTTAGTGGTCTCAGGCATTGGACATTTGCAGATCTGCGGTTTGCGGGTGTAGAATACGGCATATATCTTGATGATGCCGGGGATTGTGTGACATCTCTAGGAACTAATATGACCGGTGGCCACGGATTCAATAATTTCGAGAATCTTGAAGTGCCTATACAGATGGATGCTAGGTATCCATATGCCGCCCTACGTTTTGCTGGGGCACCAGGACCACACACGAAAATATTAGGAGGCCAGTTTCGTGCACGGTATGCATCCGTAATGGTTGGCAACGGAGGGCAATATACGCTCACCGGAGATTTTTTAATGTCTGGGGCTCATTGCGTGCTTGGAGATTACGGGGTTGAACTTCTCGGAGCGACTGACGCCAACGCCTATAGATACAATTGGAGTATAACGGGTTGCCAGTTTGATGTGCTCAATATTGCCACAATAAAAGCAGACCATATCGGGATAGCTAGATTCATCGGTAATAATGGAATATTGCTTCCGGCAGTGCTTACGAACATGAACGGGTATGTAATCGATGACGGCCTGAACTGGACATTTTCCCAGACTGCGGGTGGCAAGACTTTTTTAATAGATACTGAGCTAACCTTGGGAAAAACCGTCACCCACAACGGGGTACGTTTCATTGAAAATGGATGGGCTTCTATCGGCACGGGCTCTACGCAGACAATAGTGGCAGGGGTAATTACAGCAACCCAGACTTGCACATTAGTCGACACCGAGGGAGCTACGGCTACCGACAACTTAGATACAATAAATGGAGGCACAACAGGAGATATTATCATACTTAGAAGTGTTAACAGTACACGAGATGTTGTTCTCAAGCATGGTACAGGTAACTTACGGCTCGATGGTAGTGCGGATAAAACGCTAGATACCCCGTCAGATACGATTACCCTACTTCGATCTGGAAATTTTTGGTTGCAGACTTCATTTTCCAATAACGCTTAGCAGGAGAAAACATGATACTCGATGCCTATTAGAATACGTTCAAATCTAATTATGATCTCCCCATCGATTGTCGCTGATTATGCAAATGATGCAGTAGCATCGGCAGGAGGAGTTCCTGTTTTGGGAATGTATCGTACTGGTTCTATAATTAAAGTGCATGTTGTGTGAAATAAATGTATAAATGTTCAGATTATTCAAAATTAAACATGTGTTGCCCACTGACATATGTCTATGGCATCAAAAATTAGTTCGATTGTAAAATCTAACTAATTTTATGAAAAAAGAAAAGTATCTTTTAAAATTCAAATTGTTTCAAAGTCAATGTTGTAAAGAAGAATTAGATTTAATCTCTTCTAATTTTACTGATATCAGCATTTTTTGGAGCATCTTTGATTTTCACAAATTTGTAATGAGCATCTTTTGATGTTTTTTTGCATTTTGGGCAATTTTCTTGCAATGTATATTCATTACAATTATCGCATTTTTTTAGTTTCATTTTTTTCCTGATTTTTTCGTAAAAATGAAATCTTAAAAATTTTTAATTTTTTTAGTTTCATTTTTTTCTAGAATTTTAAGGATTACTCTAAATTAATAATATATTCTTTTAATCTTGGCGGAAGTTTTTCTTTTAAGTATTTTTCAACTTGACTTGGTTTTACCCATTTTATTTCCTCAATATCTTCAGCTTTATTTTCTTTACCACTTGCAATTTCACATAAAAAATAAAGATGCAATCGATTTTCTTTTCCAAGGCAGTTTCTTGCATAAACTGCTCCAAGATTTTTTATATTATAACCTGTTTTTTCTTTGGAATAGGATTTTAATTTAATATCTAATTCATCTTTGTATGTCAAAGGTCCGTCAAGAAAGGTATAAGCATCTTTAGTTTTTCTTTTTATAAGCATAATTAATCTTTTTTGTGGATTAAATATTATTCCTATAAGTTTTACATCAAATCTGTCTAAATCTTGGTTATTCATCTTTTTATATGCCTTTTTTAGTATTTAAGGTTTATGAGCCCTTATTTTTATTTAATTTGGAATTCTATTCCTTGTTTTTTTGTTTCTTTTTCTATTTCTTCCTGAATTTCTTTTTGTTTTTTATCTGCATCTTTTAGGTTGTTTGCGACTGTTTTTATTGTGTATCTTCCTGCTGAGATATATTTTATTTCTGCATCTTCTCTATCCAGTAATTTTTTGATAATTGTTAATCCTTTTGGGTTTGTTGTTGTTAATTTAATTTCTTTTTTGATTGCTGCTTCTTTTTGTTTATGGCTTTTTAATATTTCAATAACTTTTTGTGTTGATTCAGCACCGATTAATTTTTCTAATTTTGAAGGATCTTGTTTTGCTTCCTCGAAAAAATCATAAATCCTTTCTTGTTTTGAGATTTCATCAATTATTTCCTGTCCTTTTTCTCCAATAATTCTTTTTAAAATGTTTCTATAACTTTGTTCTTGTTGATATTGTTCTCTTATTTCTTTTTGTTCTTTTGGGGTTACTCTTCTTAAAGATAAACCTATGTGGTCTCCTGAAAGTCTTAAGACTTTGCAGATAATTTTTTTCTTTGGGATTACAAAATCTCTTATGTTTCTGATTCTTCCTGGTGAAACTTCACTGAATGTGATGCTTCCTTCTTTGTTTGTTCCGTCTATTTTTACAAATACAATTGTTCCTACAATTCTGTCTACTGTACACATTATAATGTCGCCGACTTCAAGTTCCATATAATTACAGGGAGAGTTGCAGTTTTAAAGCTTATGGAACAAAGAATTTATCCTTTCCAATTAATGAGGGGTTTTAAATGTGCGATTATTTTAATTGATTTTTTTTGTGCTTCCATTACTTTAAAAATATCTTTGTATGCTTGTGGTGCTTCTTCAATTGTGTGTTGATTTACTGTTGCATGAATTCCTTTCATTGTTTTTTTGAATTCTTCTAAATTAATTTTTTTTCTTGCTTCTGTTCGACTTAATTTTCTTCCTGCTCCATGTGATGAACTCATGAGAAATTCTGAATTTCCTTTTCCTTCTACTAAAAATGAACCTTCTTTCATGTTTCCTGGGATTACTCCCCGTTCTCCTTTTTTTGCGGGTGTTGCACCTTTTCTGTGGATTATGTTTTCTCCGATAATTGCATGATTATGATTTTTATTTGTCCAAATAGTAAATTTTATTTTTTTATTATATAATTTTTCAAGTGTCAAATGAATTTGATAAGCAATTTCAAGTCTATTTAGTAAAGCATAATCTAAACAAAAATTTAGAATTTTGATATAATCTTTGCCTTCTTTTGATGAAATGTTAAATGCAAATGTTTTTTCAAAATCTCCTTTTCCTTTATTTATCTTCTGGGAGAGTTTCATATATTTTTCTGCTAAAGTATACCCGATTTTTCTTGATCCGCTATGAATTATTAACCATAATTGTTCTTGATGTAAAGATAATTCTATAAAATGATTTCCGGAGCCCAGACTTCCTAAATTTTTTATTGAAAATTCCGAAGAGATATAGTTATAATCTTCTTTATTATAATCTTTTGTTTTGAATCTCTCGAGTAATTTTGTAAATTCTTGTTTTGTTTTTAGTGAAATATTTTTTTCGTTATTATAATTTCCCTTTCCCATTGGTATCTTTTTATTAATTATTTCGTAAATTTTTTCTGCATCTTTTTGAATGTCTTTAGATAATTCTTTTCCTCCGATTTTGATTGCTATCATTCCGCATCCAATGTCATATCCTATCCATGAAGGTACAATAAAATCTTTTGTGATTAGTACACTTCCAATTGGTGCTACATAACCTGAGTGGGCATCGGGCATTAGCGAAGCTGATAAGACAAATTTTTCATTATAACAAGAAGTAAATTGTTGTTTTGTATCTTCATCATAATTAATTGCAAAATTTGTTATTTTTTTCATAATTTGAATATGTTAAAAGAATTATTTAACCCTTTCGAATAAGAATTTTTATTGAATTTTAATCACTTCAATTTCTAAATTTTTTTTAAGAATTTTAAGAAATTCTTCTTCTTTATCCTGTGAAATTGTTGCACCTGCGGCATTATAATGTCCGCCGATTTCTCCGCCGATTATTGTGATTATATTATTTAATATTTCTCTGACGTTTCTTCCGTTTTTTCCGACGACTCTGCATGAAATTTTTATTTTATCCTCATAATGTGCTAAAATTGTTATAATTGTTCCTTCTTCATAAAGTCTTGAATGAGAGAGTATACTTGTAATTGTCCCTGCCATTGTGTCTTTTATTTCTTCTTTTGCATTTATTATTACAAATCCTTTTCCGATGATTTTTTCTGCATTTTCTGCATATTTGATTCCTGAAAGAATTAATTGTTTATACCTTACATGTATTGCTTCTGCTTTTTTCTTTGCTTGTGCGATTCCCATACATGTTTGAATTGCTGTTCCGCTTTCTCCGAATTTTGAGCAAGCATTAATCATTGCACTTAATTCCCTTGCATCTTCTAACCTATTGGATATTTTTAGTAAAAATATGTCTCCGATTATATCTTCTTTTGATTTTGGGCATTTAAGAATTATTGTGGCAATCAATTTTTCCATTTCCTCTTCGTTTAATTCTATTAAGCTTTTGTATTTTCCTTCTTCGGGGTTTAATCCTATTTCTCTTAATAATTCCAGAACTCCTTTAATATTTCCTGTAATTCCAGGCAGATATGGATTTGATGAATATTCCAAGGTTCTATTTAATGGTCTTGTTGAGGGGTATATTAACGGTCCTCTAATTTTTTGGATATCTCCGTTGTTAGAAATTTTATCTTTTAATTCATTTATTTTGTTTTCTAATGAGTCACCAATCATTCCTAAAATTGCGATTTTGGCATATTCTTTGTTGCTTTGGTCCAATTCTTTGCAAAAAAGATATGTTAATACTGATGCACTTATTTTTTCTTTGTTATTTAATTCCGGATTGATAATATTTATCTCCCCGGGAATTTCTTCGGAAATTTCATGATGGTCAATTATAAAAACATTTTTTAAATTTGAGTTTTTAATATGATGCAAACTTCCTGATGCCAGATCGAGGAATATTATTATTTTATCTTTTGGTAATTCCCGGATGAATTGTTCGTCTAAACTTTTGATTATTTTTACTGAGAATTTTTTGTCTAATTTTTTTAATGATTTTATTATTATTGTTGCAGAACTAATGCCGTCAGTATCAAAATGACTTATTATTAAAATTTCTTTATCTTTTG
>DATDUI010000119.1:0-11601 GCA_035290465.1 Candidatus Nanoarchaeia archaeon
TGTATTATAGAAAAATGCCCAAAATAAATTTTGCTTTATTTTTGAAAATGTTGCTTTTGATAAATTTATTGCTTGCACTACTCCTATTAATGAGCCTTTTGCTAAAACAATATCTCCTGCTTCAATTGCAATATCTGTTCCGGTTCCCATTGCGATTCCAACATTAGATTGTTTTAATGCAGGAGCATCGTTAATACCATCTCCCACAAAAGCTACAAAACCTTTTTTTTGCAATTCCATTACTTTTCTTGATTTATCTTCAGGTAAAACTTGTGCTAAAACTTCTTTAATCCCAACTTGTTTTGCAATTGCTTTAGCTGTTCTTTCATTATCCCCTGTCAGCATTACTGTTTTGTATCCTTGTCTATTAAGAGCTTGAATTGCTATTTTAGAATCTTCTTTAATTGCATCAGATACACCGATTATTCCTAATATTTTCTTTTCTTCAAGAATAATCATTGTTGTCTGACCTTTTTCTTCATATTCCTGGATTTCTTTTTCTAATCCTTTTAATGATATTTGTTTTTCTTCGATAAATGTTGGATTGCCGATTATAATTTTTTTATTTTTAATTATTCCTTCTACTCCTTTTCCCCTTATAATTTTAAAATTTTTAACATTTTGATATTTGCTTAAATTTGCTTTATTTACTATTGCTTTAGCTACAGGATGCTCACTTAATTTTTCTAAACTTCCTGCAAGTTCCCAAAAATATCCTTCATTTTTTTTATCTTTTATGAAATAATCTGTGACTTCAGGTTTACCTTTTGTGATTGTTCCGGTTTTATCGAATACAACAATTTTAACTTCTTTCATTGTTTGGATTGCTTCTCCTTTTCTAATTAATATTCCTCTTTTTGCACCCATTCCTGAACCAACGGTTAAAGAAATTGGAACTGCAAGACCCAATGCACAAGGACAGGCAATTACTAAGACAGAAATAGCAACTCCTATTGACCTTCCTAAATCAAATGAAGTGAAATACATCCAAAAAATAAAAGTTAAAAATGATAATACCAAAATAATTGGTACAAAAATTCCGGTAATTTTATCGGCAACTTCTTGTATCGGAACTTTTGTTCCTTGTGCTTCTTCAACTAATTTTATTATATGTGATAAGAATGTATCTTTTCCGATTTTTGTTGCTTTTATATATAATATTCCGTCTTGATTTATTGTAGCACCGATAACAAGACTTTTTACTATTTTGTCCACAGGTAAAGATTCGCCGGTAATCATACTTTCATCAACACTACTTTCTCCTTTAGTTACAATTCCATCAATTGGAATTTTTTCACCCGGTTTGACAATGATTATATCTCCTATTTTAACTTCTGATATTGGAATTTCTATTTCTTCTGTTCCTCTTAATATTCTGGCATTTTTTGCACCTAATTCTAATAATTTTTTGATTTCACTTGTTGCTTTTCCTTTTGCTTTATCTTCGATATATTTTCCGGTAATAAAAATTGTCATTATCATTCCTGAAACACCGGAATAATCTTGTATTTCCATAAAAAAACTTAGAATTCCTGTAAAATACGCAACCAAAGTTCCTAAAGCGATTAGTGAATCCATTGTAAATTGCAATTTCACAAATCCTCTTAAGCCAGATTTAATTATAGAAAAACCAAAAATAAAAAGTATTGGAAATGATGATATTAATAATAAGGGAGTCATAACTTCTTCTGAAACAATCATCATCCCAAGAATTTTAGGACCATACATTAATGTTGCAATTATAAATGTGAACATCCATACTCCAATTAATTTTTTCTTCCATGTAAGAATCTCATGATGTTTTTTTGGACTTGGAGAATTTGGAGAATTTGAAGAGTTTTTATTCTCTTCAAATTCTACTGCGACCGGATTATAACCTGCGTCTTTTACAGTTTTTTTCAATCTACCTTCTGTAATTGAGTCTTCAACTTCTGCAAAAGCACTTCCCATAATAGCATTTACAGCTATTTTTTTTGCACCAATTTTTTGCAAAGCTTTGTCTACGTGCGATGCACAAGATGCACAGGTCATTCCTTCTATTGTTATTTTTACTTTCTTCATTTATTTATTCCTCCTGTAAATTTAATTTACAAAATATTGAATAATATAATATTTATAACTGCTTTGGCGAAACTAGTTACTTTTTAATTCACATCTCACATTCACTTAAATCTGATAAGAATTCTAATGTTTGCACCCCTAAATATTCTTTACCTTCATATTTCCATGTCGGATATCCTTGAATCCCTTCGGTCATGCATATTTCTTTATTTTCATCACAATCTATATAATTGACAAATTGAAATGACTCGCCAAATAATTTTTTTTGTTCTTTGCAATGTGAGCACCATTCTGTTCCATACATTTTCACGCCTGTTTCATTTAAACATTTTGCAAATTCATCTAAATTCAATTGACCTGTTTGCCGTGGATAAGATGTAAAAATTGTGTATGCCATAAAAGTTATAACTATTAAAGCTAATGCCATTAAAGCTATATTCTTCATATTCTTTTTTATGAAATTATTCATTTTTATCCCCCCTAAATTTACAAATAATTTTTGCTTCTTTTAAAATTATTTTCAATGTTTCTTTTGAAAGTTTTGTTTTTATTTTTAATTCTTCAATATCATATAATGCTAAATCTTTAACAAGCACAATTTTTGCATCATGTAATTTTTGTTTTGAATTTTCATCTATTGATCTTATTATTGTTATTGGATATAAAGCTTTTTCTTCGATTAATGTTTTTAAATTTTCTTTTTTTGGATATTGCCAACTAGTAATTTTCATATCTATACCATTTGCATAACTGATTAAATCAGTTGTACATTTTGTATTTGTTGCTAACCATGGATAATCAAATTGATTTTTTAAATCAAGGAATCTTGCATATGCATGCATTGCAACATTTACTTTTGTATGTATTCCTAATTTATTATGATATTTACATTCAATCATATATCTTAATTTATTTTCTGCTGCAATATCCACTTCTTGCGTGATATTTTTTCCTTGCAGGATTTGCCCGACTTTTACTTGATATCCATGATTTTCTAAGATTTTTGAAAAATAAACTTCAAAAGGAAATCCACTTGGTCCAAGGTTCATTATTGCTCGCTTAAGATCATATCTTGCTGCAATATCCGGATTTTTTTCTTGCAATAAATCAATTATTTTATTTAAAATAACTTTTGATTTAACTTTATTTTTATCTTTATATTCATCCAAAATTTTTTTTAAAACATCTTTAGCTAACTTTTCAGAAGCTCCTGCCTGCATTATTGTATTTTGAATTTTTAATGGCTCAAATTCCTCTTTTTTTCCGGAAGCTTTTATTATTTGCATTATCATTTAGAATGAATTATTATTTAAATATATATCTTAAAATTTTATTAATATCCTCTTGAAACTTGTTTTTTCATTAATTTAATATAATTTTTACAATTTTATTATTTTGCAGATTTTATAAACCAATAAATTCCGGAGATAATTAATACAATTAATAATACAGATATAGTCCAACTAAGTATCATTGCTCCTGAACCATAGCTTCCGTTAAAACCGTACATTACTCCTGAACAAGTGTTAACATTATTTTCTAATGCTGAAATATTTACAATCAAAGTTATTAATAATGCAATTGCAATGATGAAATTAATTTTTTTCATTTTATCCTCCACAGCTTCCACTACTTCCTCCCCCACAACCGCAACCCCCTGAAGAAGCGGTTTTTGTATTTGCTGTTTGAATCTCTTTTTGGGTTGCTGTTCCGTCATCTGTAACTATAAATGTTCCAGGAATCATTCCCATCCAGCAACTCCAAGGAATAACCCCAACTTCAGTGGGAGTAAATTCAATTGTCTGTTTTCCTTTTTGAATTGGGAAATTTAAATTTAATTTTGGAACTTGAATTGCATTATTACAATTAGTTATTTCTTGACCATCAATAACCCATCTGACTGGAATTCCTTTTTGCAAAACAAATGTATCCGGAGTCCAACCACTTCCATCAACAGTCATTTCGATTACTTGATATCCTTCTGAGTCTATAACAATATTATTAGTTTGACCGGGATTATTATCTGCTAATAAACTTTTTACATCATATCCTGAACCAATTAATGAAAACCCTCGGTTTAACATTATTAAACCTAAAATTAAAACAATAATTGCTGAAATTTTTAATATTTTTTTTGTTGTATTTTTACTGATTACATTGGTTATTCCTCCAAAACCTAACATCACTGGCATTGTTCCAAGTCCAAAAGCCATTAAACTCAATCCTCCCTGAATCATACTTCCTGTTCCTGCGGCATAAATATATAATGCTTGTAATGGTCCGCAAGCAATAAATAGGCCGTTAAGTAATCCGGTTGTCATTGGTGCAATATAATGACCTGAATATTTTTTTGTTGCAATTTTTGTTAAAAATTTTGGATTAAATTGAAATTTTTTAAAAAAAGATATGCCAAACATTGACAAAGAATATGCTATCATAAATATTCCGGCAAAGATTGCAATTGTCCCTCGTAATTGAGGTGTAAAAAAGAATATACTGCCAATTAAACCAAAGAAAGCACCAATAATTGTGTAAGAAATTGTTTTACTTGTTCCATAAATTAAATGTTGTAAAAATGATTTATGCCCATTGATTGCATTTTTTGCAGTATATGAAACCATGAATCCTCCGCACATTGCAATGCAATGAAAACCTGTTAAAAGACCTGCGAAAAAGAGTAATAATAATGAAACATTTTCTAATTCATTAAAATTAATTTCCGGTATATTTAATCCTAAATTTTTAAAGAAAATGAATAAAACTGCTAATGTTATTATTGATAATAAACCAATGTGCCAGTATAAAGCATTTGATTTTTTTACATGGGTATTTATTTCATATCCTAAATCCTTTATAATTTCTTCAATTTTGTTTTCTGAAATTTTTCCATTTTCAAAATCAATTTCTGCCTGACCTTTTGCAAAATTAACTGATATGCTATTTACTTTATCTTTTAATGCATCTTCGATTTTACTTGCACAAGAGTTGCAATGCATTCCATTAATATTAAATATTTTTTTTACCATTTTGATAAATTGATGAAGAACTAAAGCTTTATATTAACTTTGGAGAAACTAGTTTCATGAAAGGAACCCCTTGGTTCCCTTCAACCCTCCTCGAATACTTGAAGGGTGGTATCTTGTTGAGCCTTTGTGGATACCACATAAAATGTGAACCCCTTGGTTCCTTCAGAAAATTTGTAGAATTAAATCTTCTGAAACTTCAAAAGGCGATACTTTTGAAGTCTTTAACCCTCCTCGAAATCTGAAAGGGTAGTATCTTTTTTAGCATCCTGTAATGCCACGGGAAATTATTTTTATAGAGTGTAAATGAGTAAATAAAACTTTAAAAATAATTAATCTTTTGTTAATAGATGGATCCAGAAGTTCAAAGAGTAATTAATTATTTATCTTCAAAAGAATATAGGGAAAAAAGAGATAAGGCAATTTTAGTTTTTAATGAGAGAAATATTGAATGTGATTTAAATGGGCATTTAAATCCTAATATAAAAGACAATTCTTGTAATTATTGTTATAGAAGATTAGAATATTATACTTCAAAATATGATTCAGTTACTAATAGACAAAAAAATCTTAGTAATTTTGAAATAGGATTACAAAAATTGGAAGATTATTTTAAAGGGGTTTCAAAAATATTCAAAGGATTAGATATTTAGAATTGTTATATTAAGAACATTTAAAAATAATTAATTTTTTTTAAATCTATGAATTTAGATAAATATTTCGAGTTAAAATAATTTCAAAAATATCTTAAAAAAAGAAATAAAATAAACACTATATTAAACGCCAGATATATACGATGTGATGAAAATGGACATTTAAATCCAGAGATAGAAGATAATTCTTGTAGTTATTGTTATAGAAGATTAAAATATTCTACTCCAAGAGATGATGCGATTGCCGATAGTAGAAAAAATCTTAGTATTTGGGAACAACCTTGCGATTTACCTGCTCGAATGGAAGGTCGTCAATCTGAAATAGCAATACAAAAGATAGATGATTATTCTAGAGGTTCTAAAGAATTATCAAAGAAATTAGAAAAATTAGGGATTTAATTGATAACCTTTATAAGTTCCAAAAAATAACTTTTTTTATGGGTTCATATTTATATCATATTTCTCCAAAAGAATCAAAAGATTCTATTTTAGAAAGAGGAATTTTAACACCTAATGAAGTTAATGATTTAATTGATAAAGGAGAATTATCTTCAAATGTTTTAGGTATATCATTTGATTCTTATACCCCCTCAAATTTTCCTGAATATGTATCTTTATTAGAAGATTATTCTTTGATAGAATTTGTTGCTGAACAGATTTGTTTTTCTAGATTTAAAAGGTATTACGACCCAAACTTTATGGCAATTGGATATCTTATAAATGGAGAGATCAAAAAGCATAATGAATTTATTAATGCAATAAAAGTTAAAGAGATGAATTCTGAAGCTTTTCCTTCAGAAGCATTATATCATGGAAGAATTCCTCGGAAATTTATTGAGAGATGTTTTGCTGCAAGAACTTTTTAATTTCTTAATACTACAAGATTATTCATTCCTCTTCTTTTTCTTTCAATTAATTGTTTTGCTTCAAGTTTATCTAATAATCTTGTTGCCTTAACTTTTCCAATCTCTAATTTTTCCATTAAATCTGCCTGGAACATTCCACCATTTTCTTCTTGTAATAATTTAATTACTTTTTTTTCATCTTGATCTAAATTTTCAAGATTTAATTTTTTCTTTTTTTCTTTTATTGTTCTTGTTTGAATTACAATTTTTTCTTTTGGTTTGGTAAACATTATGATTATACCGATTATAATTATTATCGCCACAATACTAAGACTTATCCATGTTTGAATAGAAAGTGTATCATACATCCCACATGTCGGTCCATGAGTGCAAGTTGAATAGATCAGATCTTTTAAGATTGTATTAAATATCAATACCATTAAACCGATAACTAACCCAATTCCGACAATTAATCCACCAACATTTTTATTTTCCATGTTTTGTCCCATAATCAAGTATTGCTTTTTTTAATGCTTTAGTTGCCATACTTGAACAATGCATTTTAATTGGAGGTAAACCTTTTAATGATTCTGCAATATCTTCATAAGTTATATTATCTGCTTCTTCAAGAGTTTTTCCCATTGCAAGTTGAGTTACCATTGAAGAAGTTGCAATTGCTGCTGCACATCCAAAGGTTTTAAATTTAATCTCTTCGATTTTATTATCTTTAACTTTGATATGAACCTGCATAATATCTCCACAAGTAGGATTACCAACTTTACCAACTCCGTCGGGGTTTTTGAGTTCTCCAATATTTTTGGGATTCATAAATTCTTCCATTACTTTTTTTGAGTATTGCATTTTTTTTGTTTGTATTATTTAATTCGTTAGTTCGTTTTAAAATGCAATGCTAGAAAATTTTTGAATTTTCTTTGTATTGCATTTTTTTTGTTATTTTTTGTTTGTATTATTTAGTTCGTTAATTCGTTTTAAAATGCAATGCTAGAAATCTTTTGATTTCTTTGTATTGCATTTTTGTTTGTTTGTTTTTTGTTTGTATTATTTAATTCGTTAGTTCGTTTTAAAATGCAATGCTAAAGATTTTCTAATCTTTTTGTATTGCATTTTTGTTTGTTTGTTTTTTGTTTATATTATTTAATTCGTTAGTTCGTTTTAAAATGCAATGCTAAAGATTTTCTAATCTTTTTGTATTGCATTTTTTTGTTTGTTTTTATCGTTGTTTGAGTTTATTTAGTTCGTTTAAAATGCAATGCTAGAAATCTTTTGATTTCTTTGTATTGCATTTTTTTTTGTTTTTATAAAATATAAAAAAATAAATTAATTATTTAAAGTTTAACTAAAAACCTCTACAGCATCCAGGACAAGAGCTACAATCGCTACATCCTGCTTCTTCATCGTCTTCTGGGAAATTGTCTTTATCATCACATTCGCATGGATAACACATACATTTTTCACAAAGCTTATTCTTTTCCTTTTTTTCTTCTTTTTTAGCCATTTTTTATACTCGTAATCTCGCACGAAGTAATATGGATTATACTTCTACCACGAAATTACTTGCCTCCTACAAATTTAATTAATCAGGGGACTAAGTCTCCTTAATTTAGTTACGATTTTCGGTAATTCTTTTAAAAAATAATCCACTTCTTTTTCAGTAGTATATTTACTGATGCTTATTCTTAATGAACTATTTCCTTCTAATGGTGTAAGTCCTATTGCTTTTAAAACATGACTTGTCTTTAAAGTATTTGACATACATGCTGATCCTGTTGAAGTTGCAATACCTAAATTTTCTAAGTATCCACCAATTGCTTCTCCTTCAATATTCATAAATGAAATATTAACATTGTTACATAATCGATTATCTCTCGGTCCACTTAATTTGGTATTTGAAATTTTTAATATTCCTTCAATTAACTTATCTCTCATTTCAGTCATTTGTTTTATATCTTTAGATTTTACAATATCTACTGCTTTTGCAAAACCAATTATTCCTGCCGGATTTTCTGTTCCACTTCGAATATTTCTTTCCTGACCCCCGCCATGAAGTAAAGGTGTTAATATTATCCCGTCTTTAATATATAATGCTCCTACTCCTTTAGGTCCATGAATTTTATGGGAGTTTAATGTTACTAAATCTAAATTTTGCTTCTTAACATTTAAATCAACTTTTGTATAACTCTGACAGGCATCAGTATGAAATAAAACATTTTTTTCTTTACAAATTTTACCGATTGTTTCTAACTCCTGAATTGTTCCAATTTCATTATTTCCATGTATTACTGACACAAGTATTGTTTTATCTGTGATCGATTCTTTTAATTGATTCACGTCAATAAAACCTTCTTTGTTTACATCTAAATAAGTTATTTTCGCTCCCTGCTTTTCTAACCAGTTGCAAGTTTTTAATATACAATCATGTTCTATTTTTGTTGTGATTATATGATTTTTTTTTGGATAATTATTAAAAAATAATCCTTTTAATGCCAAGTTATTACTTTCTGTTCCTCCGGAAGTAAAAACAATTTCAGAAGTTTTAGCATTAATTGATTTTGCAATTATTTTTCTTGCTTCTTCAATTGCTTGTTTTGCTTCTTGACCGACAAAATGTTGTGAAGAAGGATTCCCAAATTTTTCAGTTAAATAAGGCATCATAGCTTCGACTACTTTTTCATCAGTTTTTGTTGTAGCAGCGTTATCGAAGTATACTAATTTCATATTGTTTCCTTTGTCATTAAACAACTATCTTTGTTTTTGCATTTAATTAATTTATATCCTAATTTTTTATAAAATCCTATTGCAGGATAAAGAGCATGAACATAAGTTTCTTTCTTTTTTTTCTTTTTAGCCAGCGATTCTAAAAATTGCATCATTTTTGTTCCATTCTTTTTTCTTTGAAAATTTGAATTTACGTAAATCATTCCGATTTCATTAGTATTTTTAGATAATTTTCCGGTACAAATAATTTTATCATTATCTTTTATAATAAACATTTCAGAAGTTTTAAACAAACGCTGAATTCCGAAAGGCGAATATCTTTTTTTAATAAATTCTTTCATCTTTGGAGTAGCTTTTGAATTTTTGATTACATCTCTGATAAAAAGAGAACATTTTTCAAAATCTGATTTATTAATTTTTATTATTGTCATTTTTTACCTTTACAATCTTTCATCGTACAGCATTTACAATCGCAATGCATTTTTGAATGCCTATCTATTAATTTTAGCATCGGTACAATTGTATTTTTATTTAATGAGTATATTCTTTTTTTTCCATCTTGAATTACATTCACAATATTACATTTTTTTAAAGCAGATAAAGCATGAGAAACTTTACTTTGTTCAACATTTAATTCTTTAACTAATTCTTTAACACTTTTTGATGTCTTTTTTAATGAACCAATTATTTCTATTTTTAGAGGATTAGCTAAATTATTAAAAAATATATGATATGAATTGTTTTTCATATGAAATATGATTCATATAGCTTTATAAAAGTATCTTTTATTCCTTTTTTTTAGAATTTTTGTAAAAAGCACTAAGCCCAAATCCGATTGATACAAGTGCTAAATATGGAGATTTCAAAACATTAACATATGGTTTAAAATTTTGGTTTATTATAATCTCTTCGCCCACATTTGGATTTGTTAATGGAGCAACACCATAAATAAATGAAGCACAAAGTAATCCCTTAACTAATCCTTCTTTAATTCTTTTTTCTAATGTCATTTTTTAGATTCTTTCTTTTTTTCAATTTCTTTGAGCTTTAATTCCAGCCCGAATAAATCTTTATATTTGTCTTTAAAAAGATCAACAAATTGAACAAATGGTTTTTCAACTTCTACAATTAAAGTTTTATCTTTTATATCAAATTTTAAATCCTGTTTAAATAAAAAATCATTAAATGCTTTAATTTTTTCATTTAAATCTTCAATTTTTCTGAATATTTTAACAGTATAAATAACATCTTTTCCTGCTAATAAATGATTAAAATCTACCATTACCCTTCCACCTGAAACAGTTAAGACTTTTGCTATTCTATTATCAAAATTAAATACTGCTCCGGCATAAGGCATTAAATTATGTTGTTTAAAGACTTTAATTGGAATCATTTGTAATTGTTTTGAATCTCTTAAGCCAAAAGCTTTTTTTGATTCTAATTCAATTTTATGTTCTCCTATATCTTTTCCGATTAAATATTCATCAACTCCGGATAAAAACATTCCTTCGCCAAGTGCAAAAATAAAAGGTTTTGCCTCCAATTTTAAACCTGCTTTTTCAATATCTTTTTTAATATTTGAATCAAAGATTTCTCCATCTTTAGTTTTTCCTGTAAATTCGATTTCAATGAAATCTTTTTTTTGTAAACTCATGAATGAATGATAAATATAGGATTTAAAAAAGTTTGGTTTACAATTTACAATCAATAAATTCTTCATAGAAAGAACATTAGATAACCTCTTCCCATGCAAAAAGCATAAACATCTCATCCGAAACATTTAAATAATCTACAGTTATAAGAATATTATAAATCTGGTAGTATTATCGAGTTATTCTAAAAAAAATGGATCAAGAATCAAAAAATATTTTAAAAACAGGAACAACAATCTTAGGAATTGTTTGCAAAAATGGAATTGTAATGGCAGGTGATAATAGAGTATCACTCGGGCAAGGCATAATAATCGACAAAGACATGGAAAAAGTATATCAAATAAATGATTACTTGGTTTTCTCTGGTTGTGGTTCAGCAACAGAAGCACAAAAAGCCGCAAAAGTATTAACTGCAGAATTAAAATTAAAAGAATTAAAATCCAGATCAAGACCAAGCGTAAGACAATCTGCTTCATTACTTTCAAATTTCCAAGTTTCACAAAGTGCATTTATCTTAGCAGGATTTGATGAAGACGGAGAAACATCACTATATGAAATAACAGGCGGATTTCTAAAAAAAGTTAAAGATTATACCGCAAGTGTCGGTTCAGGAATGCCCTATGTATTAGGA
>DATDUI010000120.1:0-5651 GCA_035290465.1 Candidatus Nanoarchaeia archaeon
TGGGAATCAGAACACTTTATTCCACAATTAAATGAAAAGGGAGAATTAATAATACAAAACCCAGTGAGAATGTTTTCTAGAAATCCTCAAAGAAATAAACAAGAAGGAGAATTAATAAGATGAGAGATAAAATAACTTATCTAGGACAAAGTTATCCTGTTGATTTAGACAAAGGGTTAGTGGGAACATTAACTGATGAAGAGATTGAAAAGTATTCTAAAGGAGTTAATCAAAGGCTTAATGATGAATCTTTTGGTAATAATAATTTGATTTTTTTTAATCAGAATCATGCAGTCAGATATAGAAAATCAAATATTTTATGGAGAATAGAACAAACTAATATCTGTTTACAAAATTATTTTGTGGGCAATGATTTAATTACAAATAGATTGGGTGCTCCTGAAATGCAGGGGGTATATTTTGGAGAAAAAACATTGAAACCATTCTTAGTAATGGAAAAACTTAATTTAAAGAAAATTGGTTTTTTGAATGTTAATGAAAAAAGAATATTATTCAATGATTATTATAATAGCTTAGAGAAAATTCAAGGATTAGGATATAATAATATTTCTAATGATACAAGCATTCGGAGAAATTTTGAATTTGATATAATAAAGAAATCGGGGGTCTTCTTTGATTTTGATGATTGGAAATCAGAACACTTTATTCCACAATTAAATGAAAAGGGAGAATTAATAACTCAAAATCCTGTTAGAATGTTTTCTAGAAATCCTCAAAGAAATAAACAAGAAGGAGAATTAATAAGATGAGAGATAAAATAACTTATCTAGGACAAAGTTATCCTGTTGATTTAGACAAAGGGTTAGTGGGAACATTAACGGATGAAGAAATTGAAAAGTATTCTAAAGGAGTTAATCAAAGGCTTAATGATGAAGATGGAAATTATAACAATATTTATTTTCAAGAGAATCATGCAATAAGATCAAGTAAGAGTTCTTCACAAAGTATAGATATTTGTCTAAAAAATTTTCTAATTGGTAATGATTTACGAATAAATGGATTAAATGCACCTAAAATGTTTGGAATATATTTTGGAAAAGAATCTAATACACCATTTTTAGTCATGCAAAGAAAAAAATTAATCCATCCTTATGAGTTTATTTCTCCTAATGATTTAAATCAAAACATTAAAGAAAAACTAGGAGAAGAAGTAGAACAAGAGTTAAAAAAAATTAAATTAATGGGATATCAACCTTCTGATCATTATTGGAATTTTAGATTTGATCCAGAAGATGGAAAAGGAGTTTTTTTTGATTTTGATAAATGGAAATCAGAACACTTTATTCCACAATTAAATGAAAAGGGAGAATTAATATGTTAAATCAATCTTTATCTATTGAACAATTATGCAATAAATTAAGACCCCTACTTGGAAAGAAAGTTGATGATATTTATTTACGATATGCTATGTCTTCAAGTCTTGATGAAAAATCAGAAATTGCGAATATTTTAAACGCATTATATTACAAAAATTTAGGAGAATTATTGGATCAAAGAGTTTTACTTGAACCTCCTAAATTTGAAAGTATGCAAGGAGAGTATCCTATCGCGAAAGTTAGTTATGCTGATAAAGAAGTTTATGATTTTAGCCTTAGAGAACATGATTGGCCAAGGCATGTTTGTATTAGTGGTATGAGTGGTAGTGGTAAAACTACTTTGGCTTTGAGAATTCTTAATAATTTTATTAAAAAAGATAAACCGTTTTTAGTTTTTGATTGGAAAAAAAGTTTTAGGCCGTTAATTTTAGCCGGCGATGATGTTATGTGTTTTACAGTCGGTCAGGAAAAAGTTAGTAATTTATTTAAGATGAATATTAATTGTCCGCCTAAAGGTGTGGAGCCTAAGGAATGGATTAATGTTTTATGTGATTTACTTACTGAAAGTTTTTTCGTTTCATATGGAGTTCACAAAGTCTTATTAGAGACTTTAGATGAGGCATATGAAGAATGGGGAGTTTACAAGGGTTCTGAAAATTATCCGACATGGAATCATATTAAATGGTATTTAGAAGAGAAATTAAATAAAACTAAAGGACGTGAAGGCGGATGGATTGAGAGTGCTTTACGTATTGCTAGTGTTTTAACATTCGGTAATTTTGGTACTGTTTGCAACTATAAAGAATCTGATAGTTTAAGTGTTGAAGATTTATTAGATAAGAAAGTAATTTTAGAACTGAATGGTTTAGGGAATATTGAAAAAAAGTTTTTTTGTGAGTTTGTTTTGACTTATATTTACAAATTGAAAAAGTCTCAAGAAAAAAATGCCGAGGGAAGGTTTGATCATGCTATTTTGGTTGATGAGGCTCATAATATTTTTTTAAAAACAGGGACTAATTTTTCGAAAGAATCTGTTACAGATATGATTTATCGAGAGATGAGGGAGTATGGTACTAGTTTAATTTGTCTTGACCAGCATTGTTCTAAATTAAGCGATACTGTTAAGGGTAATAGTGCCTGTAATATTGCATTTCAACAGCAATTGCCAGCAGATATTATGGATATTAGTTATCTTATGCAGTTAAAAGATCAAAGACAATATTTTTCTATGCTTCCTATAGGTTATGCTATTGTTAAATTATCTGAAAGATATAATTCTCCTTTTTTAATTAAAACTTCTCCATTAAAATTCAGAGAAGGACAAGTTACTGATAATGAAGTTAGAAAAAGGGCACAAAATATGATTCTGAATATGGGCTTTAAAAAAGGTATTGATCCTGAATTTAATGAGAGATTAATTGCTGCAGAGCCTGAATTTATTAATTATCATGATAGAGTTGAAGTGGTTAATGCTAATCCAATAAAAAGACCTTCACCATATGAAGAGAAAAAAACTGAAGCAATTCAGCCGGTTTTACAGTTTACAACAATTGAAAAATCTTCTGAATTAAAAGGAGAGGATGTTGTGGATTTTGTGTCTATACAGAACGTGAAAGAGGATAGTTTATATAACTTAACTAAGACTCAGTCAATATTATTTGAGTTTGTCGAGGATAAATTAGATAAGGGTTATGAACTTAAACATATTGAAAATATTTTAGAACAGGGAAAAGATGAAGGGAATTATTCTTTAGAAGATATTGCATGTGTGATTAATACAGTCCTTGTTAAAAGATTAAACTCTCATGGCGTTACTACTCTAGAAAAACAAAATAATTATAAAGTAGATAATTTTAATAATATTAATCTTGATAGAGAACACAAAATGTTCCTGAGATTTTTAGAAGAAAATCAAGAAGATACAGGCACTGTAAATATTTACAGAACGCTTGGATTTTCATCAAGAAAAGGAAACAAGATTAAGAATGAGCTTTTGGAAAAAAATCTCATTTTCATTCAAGAAGAAAAAAACGATAAAGGCTGGAAAAAGGTTATTAGGCTCACACCTAATTTATCAACTAGTCTTTTGACTCAATAATCACCATCATATTTAATATATAAAACATAAAAACAACAACGAAAAACCCCGGAATACCCTATTTTAAGGCATTTCATTAGTACTGGCATTTAATTTTATTTAATAATATATATTTAATTCTAAAACTCAAATTTAAGGCGGAAAAACACGGAATACCTTGAATTTTTATTATATAAAACAAGAAAAAAAGATAGCAAAATCATAAAGAGAAATCAATTATGGAAAGTTATAAATGGGAGATTATTAAAAATCTTTCAATAATTGCAATAACTGGATTGGTCGGGTTTTATGCAGTGATTTTTTTACTGATAAAACTTAAACGTGCCTAAACACAAAATTCATGGAGGAAAAAGTATGGAACTTTTCTTTTATCTATTTATTATTATATTATTTATTATATTCATTGTAATAGTAATTAGGATAATATTCTTCGCTTTCTGTTTCGTTTACGGCGTTTACACAATCTTTGGAGGCATCTTTAAGGAAGTCAAAACAGAGAGTCAACTGAATCGAATTAAATCTGATTCTTAAGGTTAAGGAGGAAACACCATAACTATCAAACTATACTTCTTAACACAACCATCATTCAAATGGAGAACAAAATGAGAAAATTAGAACATCTGCAAGAAGACGAAGGTGGAAAACTGAGCAGAGAAAACGGGTCAGAGTTTCCTAATGCCTATGCTTACAAGGTCAGTGGGATGAAAACGATTACTGTGGAAATTCATTTTAAGATTCGAAGAGTAATTGACCATCTTACAAAAACAACGGCGTTCATTCCCAAAGATGCTAACGCCTATGTTGTATCAGATTATAACCGATTCACAGATTACCTTGGGACGAAGGACAACAGGACATACACTGTTCTCACTTTTCAATTTTATCACTTGGCGATTTACACATCTGAGTAACCTTGCCTATGTCGGCAATGCCTAACTGAAAAAAATATTACAAAAGGAGGAAACATGAATTACAAAATCATTATGGGAGTGCTAATTGGATTAACACTTATACCTGTTTTAATTGCAGTTAACATCTATTTCGATGAACCCGAGATTCAGCAGGCACCTGTACAGGTCACACAACCGGCTCAAGACCAATGATGACAAACAAAAACCGCAAAAAAGGAGATACACCAATGGGCAATTAAGATGTAGTAAATATCGTTCTAACTATTCGCGAATAAAAAATCATTCTTTAAAATGAGGAAAAAAATGGAAACAACTATTTATACACTGGCACTTCTTGCATGTACTGGCTTATTCTTCGGCTTTTTCTGTTGGAACTCAAAAGCGAAGGAACGACTGGAAGCCATTCAGAACGGGACGGTCACGAGTAAGTACGAAAATTTCTTCGGACATTATATCAAGGTGAACAACATCCAGTTTCGCGTCAGCCCGAAAGCATATTCCGAGCTTGCTGTCGGCACTACCTTTCCGCTCCAGCAATAACATCGGCTACGGACTGCCTAAGAATTAGAGTTTAAAATTAAACAGAAGTTAAAGGAGGTGATGCCTGAAAAGAAAAAAGTAGTAAAGAAATTGCGTTTAATGATTAAAATTTCAAAATAAGGTGAAGTATGAACACAATAGGAATCGGAATTGTTATCGGGGCAGGTCTTCTTCTCTCACAGATAGTCGTTCCGCTTACAATGTTGGCAGCACAAGTGATTGGCAAGGCTTTCGGCCGTACCATATTTAAGTAAATCTCTCGCCGGCACTAATGCCTGAGTAAAAAATAGGGCAACCTTTGGTTGAAGTTTAATTGAGGGTTGCCTTTAAAACAACAAAAAACAAATGAGGAAAAAAATGGAAACAACTATTTATACACTGGCACTTCTTGCATGTACTGGCTTATTCTTCGGCTTTTTCTGTTGGAACTCAAAAGCGAAGGAACGATTGGAAGCCATTCAGAATGGAACGGTCACGAGTAAGTATGAAAATTTCTTCGGACGCTACATCACTGTGAACAACATCACATTCCGCACTAGCCAGAAAGCATATTCTCAACTTGCCGTAGGCATGACACTTCCGCTTAAGTAACACGGCGACAACAACCTGCAAACTATGATGATTAGTTTAAAATTAAACAGAAGTTAAAGGAGGTGATGCCTGAAAAGAAAAAAGTTGTAAGATGTAGAACAAACAAAAATCGCGTAAAAGATTCATTCAAAAAAGAGGAAAACATCATGGCAACAACATTCATTATCGTTGGAA